>CAYWMH010000427.1:0-1500 GCA_964459315.1 uncultured Verrucomicrobiota bacterium | reverse complement strand
AGCATCAACCCGGTGCGGATCGAGGGCCAAAAGACGGCGGCGTTCGAGGTGGTCGACCAGCTTGGCCAAGCGCCGGACTTTCATTTCCTGCCGGTCGGCAACGCCGGCAATATCACCGCCTACTGGAAGGGTTACAACGAGTACCGCGACGCCGGCTTGGCCAAGGCGGTGCCGAGGATGTTCGGCTTTCAGGCTGCCAACGCTGCGCCGCTGGTCGAGGGTCGGCCGATCGAGAATCCGCAGACGGTGGCCACCGCCATCCGCATCGGCAACCCGGCCAGTTGGGACGGTGCGATGAATGCCCTCAAGGAATCCGACGGCCACATTGCCAAGGTGAGCGATGAGGAGATTCTGGCGGCGTACAAGTTGGCAGCGCGCACCGAGGGCGTTTTCGCCGAACCGGCCAGCGCGGCGTCGCTGGCTGGGCTGATCCACTGCGTGCGTGACAATTTGATTCCAGCGGGAAGCCGGGTGGTCGCCACGCTCACTGGCCATGGCCTTAAGGATCCGGACAACGCCATTAGCGTCGCCGGCCTAGAGCCGACAGTCGTCGCGCCTGAGACCGATGCCGTGAAGCGGCTCATCGGGCTTTGAGTCACCCTTCCGCTTGGCCAAGCGCTTGGCTTGCCAAGGGCCGGTCGCGCTTTTACCGTCCGTTCCCTGTATGGAGAAGGTTGTCATTATCGGGTCCGGTTGCGCCGGACTGACTGCTGCGATTTACACCGCCCGCGCAAGTCTCGAGCCGCTTGTGCTGACCGGTGCGATGCCGGGCGGTTTGCTTACCACGACCAGCATTGTCGAGAATTACCCCGGTTTCGCCAAGGGCATTGACGGCACGGAACTGATGATGGAGATGCAGCAGCAGGCCGAGCGGTTCGGGGCGAGAATCCAGTTCGGGAGTGCGGTGGATGCAATCGATTTCAGCGGCAGCCCATTGAAACTGACCGTGGACGGCAACGAAGTGGAGACGCAGACGGTGGTCATTGCCAGCGGGGCGGGGCACCGGCATCTCGGGCTGGAGAGCGAGGCCAAGCTGGAGAAAAAAGGTGTCACGTACTGTGCGACTTGCGATGGGGCGCTGCCGATGTTCCGAGACCAGCCGCTGGTGGTGGTCGGTGGCGGCGACTCGGCCTGCGAGGAGGCGACTTATCTAACCCGTTTTGCTTCAAATGTTTACCTGGTTCACCGGCGCGACGAACTACGCGCGTCGAAGATTATGGCCGAACGCACGTTGACCCATGAAAAAATTGAGCCGGTGTGGAACTCGGAAGTCATTGAGGTGCTGGATACCGGGCAGGACAAGGTTACCGGCGTGAAAGTGCGCAACAACCAGACAGGCGACGAGAGCACCCTCGACTGCGCTGGGTTATTCATCGCGATCGGGCACGTGCCGAACACGCAGTTGTTCCGGGGCGTGATCGACATGGACGCCGCCGGTTATATCTTGCCCAAGCGCGGGCAGGAAACCAATGTTGCCGGCGTGTTCGTGGCGGGCGACTG
>CAYWMH010000426.1:0-1510 GCA_964459315.1 uncultured Verrucomicrobiota bacterium | reverse complement strand
GATGGCCGGCGGCGGTATCAATACCGGGCGCACCGTCGGTGCCACCAACGAGAAGGGCGACAATATCACCGAGCGACCCATCACCACGCCAGATTTCATGGTCACGCTCTGCACCATCCTCGGCATTGACCCGCATCAGGAACTCATGGCGCCGGGCGATCGACCGATGCCGCTGGTCGACAAGCACGCCAAGGTGGTGAAGGAACTCATCGCATGACGCGCGCGGCGATCCTCCTCGCCTTGTGTCTCGCGGGCACGTTGCATGCGTCGGTCAACGAAGCTGTGCTGCAGCATGTGGAAAAACTCGGCGGCCGCGTGCGCTGGGTGTCCGCCGAGCAAAAGGTGTTGGAGGTGGATTTCCAATTCAGCGGCAACAAGGTCAATAACGGCGCTCTTGCGCGCCTGCCGCAGCTCGGCCCCGTGGCCATTCTGCGCCTTAAGAAAACCGCCATCACCGATGCCGGCCTCGCGCACGTTGGTAAACTCACCCAACTGCGCCGACTGTACCTCGATCACACGCCCATCACCAACGATGGTCTCAAGCACATTGCCGGTTTGAAACAGCTCGAGTACCTGAACCTCTATGAGACGAAGGCCAATGAGATCGGACTGCTCAGCATCGCCGATGGCTTACCCGCGCTGCAGCAGGCGCACTTTCATCCGCGGCAGGTTTCGGCCACGGGTATCAGCCGCATTTTGCAGAAGCTGCCCAAGCTGAAAGTTTGGCCCAACCCGGCGCGCGAGGCCGTGCGCGTGGAGCAGGTGCTGCGTATTTCCGAGACCATGCTCAAGAATGCCGAGGCCAAGCTAGTCGTGGCTGAGAAGGATTTCAAGGAACTCGATCCGCAGGTTAAAGTGCTCAAACCCAAAGTCGACGAGGCCAAGAAGAAAGCCGACGGCACACGCAAAGCTGCTGATGCCGCGCGGCGTCCGGCCGATGAGGCCCGCCGTAAGAAGGATAATCTGGGCCGCAAACACAAGGACGTCCTTCGTCGCGCCAAGGCCAAGCCGGAAGATCAGGGCCTCAAGAAAGCCGCCGAGGATTTGGCGCGGCAGCTCAATGACGCGAAGCGCAAGAACGCCGACTTGACCAAGGCTTACGAAGCAAGGAAAAAGACCGACGACGATGCCCAACAAGCCAAGCGCGAGGTGGAGGCCAAGTACCGGCGTGCCACGCGTGCCAAGAAGGACCTCGAGCTGGCCAAGATCGAGGTTCAGGCCGCCAAACAACAGGCCGAGTACGCTCGAAAAGCCGCGAAAAAGTGAGTGCCGCTTAACGACTCAGTGATGGGTGGTGACACTTTTCCTATGAGATTTTTCACCGGTTTATTGTGCGCCGTTTTGGCGAGCAGCGCCATTGCGGAGGATGTTTATCTCGACACGCTCGTGAAGCTGCGGGTGCCGAAGAAGGAAGGCAAACGCTCGCGTGAGGGCGGGCTTGAGCACGTGCCGTTCCGGCTGTGGCTGCCGGCCGGCGTGAAGACGATTCGTGGTGTGACTTTTAATCCCT
>CAYWMH010000425.1:0-1522 GCA_964459315.1 uncultured Verrucomicrobiota bacterium | reverse complement strand
TCCGACGGCTGCGTGTTCGATTCGATGGAGATCAAGCAGAAGGAGTGCTTCGCGCCGATGTTCATCAAACACCACGGCCTGCAGGCGGTCAGCAAATATGCTAGGGAAGTCTGGGAGTTCGTGAACCTATACTCTAAGACCCGGGGCATCAACCGTTTCCCCGCCCTCGTGCGGGCACTTGGCCTGTTGCGCGAACGCCACGAGGCGCAGGACCGCGACGCCAAAGTCCCAAGCTACCCGGCGCTCGACGAATGGATCGCGCGCGAAACCAAGCTTGGCAACGCCACCCTCGCCACCGAGGTCGAGCGTGGCAACAACGGTCTGGCACAAGTCAAAGTGTGGTCGGATGCCGTCAACGAGCAGATCGCTGACATCGTCCACGGTGTGCCGCCCTTCCCGCTAGTCCGCGACTGCCTTTCCCAAGCGCTTGGCCAAGCAGACCTGATGGTCATCTCACAAACCCCGTGCGATGCCCTCGAACGCGAATGGGCCGAGCACGACCTCGCCCGCTTCGTCCAGGCCATAGCCGGTCAGGAGATGGGCACCAAGACGGAGCATCTCCAGTTCGCCACCACCGGCAAATACCCCGCCGACAAGGTGTTGATGATCGGCGATGCGCCCGGCGACCACAAGGCGGCCAAGGCCAACGGCGTGCTGTTTTACCCGATCCTCCCCGGCCGCGAGGAGGCCTCGTGGGAACGGCTTCACAGCGAGGCGCTTGGCCGGTTTTTTGACGGCACTTACGCTGACGACTACGAGGCTAGCCTGTTCGCCGAGTTCGACGCCAGCCTGCCCGAGCACCCAAGCTGGTAGTTGCTTGACACTGCCCCACTCTGGGCTGACTTTCTCCCAAGTGGCCGGGGAGCCATTCCTGTCCTCTTCAAAAAATGATCGCATCCAACGATTCCTTCGAGCCGTCGAGCCAGGAGCAACTGCCGAACTCAAAACGGGTTTATGTCAACGGCACTCTCCACCCCGGCGTCCGCGTGGCCTTCCGCGAGATTTCCCAAAACCCCACCAAGTCGCTCAACGGCGACACGGAGGAAAACTCCCCCGTTCGCGTCTACGACACGAGCGGGCCGTGGGGTGATCCCGACTTTGACGGCGACGTCGCCAAGGGCCTCCCCGCCGTTCGCGACAAATGGATTCGCGACCGCGCCGACGTCGAGGAATACGACGGCCGGGAAGCCAAGCCGCTCGACAACGGATACCTCTCCAGCACCCACGCCGAGCACGCCACCCAGCGCGACAAGGCCAATCGGTTGACCGAGTTCCCCGGGCAGGGCCGCAAGCCGCTACGGGCAACCGCCGGCCACCCCGTGACCCAGCTTTGGTACGCGCGGCAGGGCATCATCACGCCGGAGATGGAGCATATCGCCATCCGCGAAAACATGGGCTTGGCCAAGCAGCGCGAGGAAGCCGGCGCGCTTGGCCCAGCGGACGCCCAATCGCTGTCCCACCAGCATCCCGGCAACCCGTGGGGCGCGAATATCCCGGAGGAAATCACCCCGGAATTCGTCCG
>CAYWMH010000424.1:0-1528 GCA_964459315.1 uncultured Verrucomicrobiota bacterium | reverse complement strand
CGAGGTTGCGGTTGTGGAACAGTGCGAAGAGCATTTTCTCCTCAAGGAATGCTTTCGGTGGCGGTGTCACGCTGATGCGCTTGTCGGCTGCTGCGTCCAACAGCGGCTCGGCGGCGGGTATGTTTGGCAGATCGAACAGTTCGAAAAACCGGTAGACCGCGTCGCCGTCGGCGAAGCCGGCCTCGTCCTGCCCGTGGACGCTAAAGCGGCCGGGGTCAATCTTGGCCGCGAGCCACTCCATCTCTGGCCGGTACGTCGCTGACTCGTCGGAGACAACCAAGCGCACGTTGGTCGCGTCACCGAAAATGCCAGCGAATCCGTCTAGCATTCCGTCCGCTCCGCCAATCACGTCCGCTCCGGCTGTGGCGTAGGCGCGGTTGAGCGAGGCGGTGAGGCCGATACCGCCGGGCACGCTGTCCAGCTCGGTGATGCGCATCCCGTCGTCGGTCAGCAACATGTCGGGGCGAATGACGCGCGGCAGCTCGGCGCGGAACGCGCGGTCGCGCCGGCGATCGATGATCGACTGCGGCTTACCACGATCAAGCCACTCGCTTGGCCAGGCGGGGAGTTCCCCCTCGGCGCTCCAGTTGTAAATCGTGTTGGCGGCCTGATAAAACTTGAGCAGCACGCGGCCAAGTTGCTCGAGTTGGCGGACGATTTTTTTGTCGAGCGGGAACGGCCGCGTGGCGATGCGCCATTGTTGCCCGGCGAATAGCCCGCCGTCGGGCAGGCATTGCCGGACGTGTTGCGCGGTTTGTTCGGGGGAAAGCTGGGCGTCGGTTCCCATCAGCGGCGGCCAACGTGAAGCCTTGCCCGGTGGCGGGTCAAGCCCCCGGTGGTGGCGCGCTCATGATGCCGGAGAAAATGATCACGGCCCGGCCGCCGAGCAGAACGCGGTCTCCGGCCAGCGTGCACCGCACGAAGCCGCCGCGCTTGGAGGCCTGAAATCCGACGAGTGTGTCACGCCCAAGCCGCTCCGCCCAGAACGGCGCGAGGCAGCAGTGGGCCGAGCCGGTAACCGGATCCTCGTCGATGCCATGCGCGGGGCAGAAGAAGCGGGAGATGAAATCGGTCCGGTCGTCATCCGCCCCGGCGGTGACGATGACCCCGCGCGTCTCGAGCTTGGCCAAGCGCCGAAAATCCGGCGCGCACCGGCGCACCGCCTCGGCGCTTGGGAGTTGCACCATGAAGTCCATCCGGTTTTTGCCGCACCAAATGATCTCGGAGCCAAGCGCGCCGGCCAAGCCGCCGACGGGGCAGGCTTCGGCCGGTACGGCCGGGAAGTCCAACTGGATGGCCTCGCCCGCTTGGCTGGCGGTGAGTTCGCCGCTGCGGGTGGTGAACCGTGCCGGTTCGCCCTTGGCCAAGCGGTCGGTCTCCCACAGCGCGTGGGCGGTGGCGAGGGTGGCGTGACCGCACAGGTCGACCTCGGCGACTGGCGTGAACCATCGCAGCCCGAAGCCGTTGCCGCTGCGCCAGGCGAACGCCGTTTCGGACAGGTTCATCTCAGCGGCGACCTGCTGCATCC
>CAYWMH010000423.1:0-1528 GCA_964459315.1 uncultured Verrucomicrobiota bacterium | reverse complement strand
CCTCCCAGTAGGAGATGACATGCAGCGCCCGGGCACCGAGCATGGCGGCGATGATAATCCACACGCCGAGGTCGGAGATGACCTTGCCATCGAGCTTGTCGAGGACGCACCGACGGCTGGCCGTCCACAGCCCGGCGAGGAAGCCTCCGGCCACAAGGATGCCGTACCAATAGATTTTGAAACCGCCGATGCTAAAGGCAATGGGATCCATCCCGCTGTTCAGCGAATGGTGTTGGTGACGACTGTCTGGGCAGGGACGGTCTCGTCCATCAGGCCGGGCGGCAGCGGCGGCCGAGCCTCATCCCCAAAACCGGGCGGCAGCGGCGGCATCTGCGTCACGAGCATGCGCCACTTTTTGCGCTCACCCTCGCTCATGCCGTTCCAGCGCTGGGTGTTGCGGAAGAAGGCGGCCCGCTCGCTTTGCGACTTGCTGGCGAGCCGGTCGAAGGATCTGATGACCAACTCCCGCTGGGCGCGAGACATCGCCTTGAACTGCGCGAGACTGTCCTCCATCCGCGCCCGCTCCCGGCCCGACAGACTGCGCAGCGCGCGTTCCTGTTCCGCTACCGGCATGTCAAAGAACCTGTGAAACTGGCGGGTCATCCGGCGGCGTTCCGGCTTCGGTTTTTCCCGCCAGCCCTTTAGTCGCCCCTCCAGCCCTTCCCGCATGCGGGTCGGCATTTTTTTAATGTGATTCGTTAGCGCAATGCGGGACTCGCGACCTCGTCCGAAGCTGGAGAGGTAGCGAAAAAAAGACTCGTTCTTCAGCAGGTCGGCACGGGCGCCCTCGTCGAGTTGATCCCAGCCGGTCAACCGCCGCTCGATGTCGGTGCGGAACCGCTCCGGCACGGAGGCCAAGCGCTTGGCCCGGTCGTCTTGGGATTTTTTCAAGAGCGGCATCAGGTGCCAGCGAAAATCAAGCGCATCAAGCTTGCGGTCGCGCTCGGCCTCGGGCATGGCGGCGTATTCACGAACCTTGGCCTGCACGATTTTGCGATAACGCTCGGAGGAAAGCTTGAGCTTGCCAACAGCCGCCTCGCGGCTGGCCTCCGGCAGCGAGACAATTTTTTTGAAGGCGGCAAACGGAGACTCGGCAGCCTGCGCGCCGACGCCCGCACTCATCGCCACGATCAGCGGCAAGGCCAGGCGGGCGGCTGTGACTCGCAAATTCATGAAGTTACTTGAGGGCGGCCCACAGTTCCTCATCGACCGGGTCGGCCTGCGTGATGGCCTCGATCGCCTCGTAGTCGGACAGGAAACCGGGAGTGAACTCGGCGATGGACGCGACGGCCTCAGCCATCTCGGCACGCGACTGGTTGAGATGCGATTGGTAGCCCACGCCGCCGATCACCATGGCGAGCGTTGCGGCGGCCGCGATTTGAATCGGCCGAAACTGCGGTGCGAGGATCTTCCTCCATCCCGCTTGGCCAAGCGACGGCGCGGGGGCATCGACGCGGCGGACCTGCTCCAGAACGAGGGAGGTGAAATTGGACGCCACCGGCGCATCGGGCAGCGCGGCCAGCAGTTG
>CAYWMH010000422.1:0-1568 GCA_964459315.1 uncultured Verrucomicrobiota bacterium | reverse complement strand
AGCCAATGGGCGCGGGCCAAGTCGTTCGACACCTTCACGCCGCTTGGCCCGTACATCGAGACGAAGATCGATCCGGATTGCCTGACGATTCAGTTGTTCAAAAACGGGCAGCTTTGCCAGAACTCCTCCACGGCACAGATGATCTTTAGTTGCTCGGAGTTGGTCAGCTTCATCTCGACGAACATGACTCTGCTGCCGGGCGATGTTATCCTCACCGGCACGCCGTCTGGCGTTGGCTCGATCGAGTCGGACGACACACTCGAGGTGCGCATCCAAGGCTTGGCCCCCCTGGTCAATTCCGTCAAATAGTCGGTCACCGTTTCGGTTCGACTTCGCCCGATTTTTCCTGTTCGCTTCGTCTAGCGCCGGCCGGTTGGTCGGCGGATTCCATTTTTACACATGCGCTGGTCTCAGACATTTATCCCGACGATGAAGGAGACGCCCGCCGAAGCGGAGATCATCTCACACAAGCTGCTGCTGCGGGCCGGCCTGGTGCGAAGACTCACCGGCGGGCTGTACACGTTTCTGCCGCTTGGCCTGCGGGCTCTCAGGAAGGTCGAGAACATCGTTCGCGAGGAGATGAACCGTGCCGAGGCGCTGGAGGTATTCATGCCGGCGCTGCAGCCGCCCGACATTTGGGCCAGGAGCGGCCGGCTCGAGACGGCGAAGGAAGTTCTCTTTCACGTGAAGGATCGCGCTCAAAAAGAGTGGGTGCTCGGCCCGACACACGAGGAGGTTATCACGACGCTCGTTGCTGATGAGTTCAATTCCTACCGCCAGTTGCCGGTGAACTTTTACCAGATCCAGACCAAGTTCCGTGACGAAATCCGCCCGCGCTTCGGCCTTATGCGCGCCAAGGAGTTCATCATGAAGGACGCATACAGCTTCGATGCCGACGATGAGTCGGCCAACGCCAGTTACCAGCGGATGTACGATGCCTACGCGCGGATTTTTAAGCGCTGCGGCCTGCGTGCCATCCCCGTGCAGGCCGACACCGGCGTCATGGGCGGCGCTCACTCGCACGAGTTCATGGTGCCGGCCGAGACCGGCGAAAACGAAGTGGTGTACTGCGAGAGCGGCGACTATGCGGCGAACATCGAGAAGGCGACCAGCCAAGGCCCGGCTGCCACCACGCCGTCGGACGACTGCGGTCCCGCTGAGAAATTCGAGACGCCAGGCGTGAAGACGATCGAGGATCTGGCCAAGAGCTTCGACGTCGCGGCGGAGCGGCAAATTAAGACACTCATTTACATCGCCGAAGACAAGCCGGTGATCGTGCTACTGCGCGGTGACGACCAGCTTGAGGAGGCCAAGCTTGGCGGCGTGCTGGGCACGGCGACTTTTCGTACGGCGGGCGATGCCGAGATCGTCAAGGTGCTTGGCGCGAAACCGGGAAGCCTGGGCGCAGTCGGTATCGAGGGCATCCCGGTCTATGCCGACGAGGTTTTGCGCGGCGGTTCCGGTATGGTCACCGGCGCGAACGACGATGACCACCACTTGCGCAACGTCAACATCGAGCGCGACATCGTGGTCAGCGAGTGGGCAAATCTGCGCAAGGTTCAGGCCTG
>CAYWMH010000421.1:0-1580 GCA_964459315.1 uncultured Verrucomicrobiota bacterium | reverse complement strand
GCGGCTGCGCACCAACGGGGAGCGCCGGGTCTGCGACCGCTTGCTGGCGCAACTGGCGGCCAGCCGGTGCACCACCCTCGGCGGACCCGTGCTGGTGGACGGAACATGGGACAACCCGAACTATTGGCTTCGCTACAGCCTATTCCGCGCCGCCCTCGGTCTGGCCGAGACGGACGAAATCGGCGTCGTCGGCCCCGACAAGAGGCGCGACTGCCGCGCTACGTTCCGTTCACTCGGCATTCGCGAGGTAATTGACTTTGACCACCTGCCGCCGGCCTCAGAGGCACTGCGAGACGAGGCCCGAGCCCTGTTGGCCGGAGTGTACGAACCGGGTGACATCCTGGACTGCAAGCTGCCTTTCGATTTCCCCGCCGTCTTGCTGTACGACGGGATCCTCAAGCGGCAGCGGCGCGCCTCGGTCGATGTGAGCCACGGGCGGCTCGAAAGTTATATCGTGGAGACCCTGCGCTCGCTCTATGCCGCGGACCGGTTGCTGAGTTCTCGCAACTTCGCGCTCGTGGCCCTGAGTCACATGATCAACCCCACATGCGGAGCGCTGGCTTGGCTCTCGATCCAACGCCACATCCCCACGGTCGTTCTTTTTGGGATGTTTGGCGTCTGCCGGTTTTATAGAATCGAGACAGCCGCCCACATGTTCGAGCCGGTCGCCCGTCCATGCGGCTCGGACATAGACGCCCTGGCGCCATCGCGGGCGGCGACACTCGCCCGGGCCGGATACGACTGCGTTCTGCAACGCCGCCGGGGCGGAACCGACGACCTCGGCGGCACCTACGCCTTCGGTCGACCGGCCACGAAGATCGATCGGAACGTCATCGCGCAACGTTTCGGGTGGGAACCGGCGAAGCCAATTGTCGTCCTCTTCGCGCCGAACCTTTTCGACTATCCACATTGCGGCGGCATGTCTCATTTCCGGGACATGGCCGACTGGCTGTTGGCCTCGTACGCGGTGGCCGAGCGCGTGACCGCCGTCAACTGGCTGTTCAGGGGACATCCTGGCGACGCCTGGTACGGCGGCACGACGATCTCGGAGGTGCTGCCGCCCTTCGATGCCCCACACGTGGCCCTGTCACCCGACGACTGGAACGGCGCCGCCGTTCAGGACAGTGCCGACGCCATCATAACCTACAGTGGAACGGTGGCAATCGAGGCGGCGGCGTTCGGCAAGCCGGTCCTGATCGCCGACCGCGGCTGGTATCACGACTGTGGGTTCGTGAAATGGTCGAAAAGCCGCGAGGAGTATCTTCGCGCCCTCGAGGAACCGTGGTGGCGTGAGATCGACCTCGCCCGGGCCCAGGAACGCGCCCGAATCTTCGCCGGCTGGTATTTCTGTTGCCCGGACTGGCAAGGCTCCTTCGTCAGCCCCGACGATTCCGCCCAGGCCCGCCTGTATGGGCCGATGCCCGAATTCCTGAGCCGCAACCGCGAGATCATGGAGCGGGAGATCGCCGAGCTGCGCAACTGGATGGCCTCGGACGAGTACCAATTCCACTCTTACAAGATGATCCGTGCCAAGAGCTACCGTACTCCCAACGCCATCGACCGCGACGGAGCGCCGCCGC
>CAYWMH010000420.1:0-1598 GCA_964459315.1 uncultured Verrucomicrobiota bacterium | reverse complement strand
CTCGTACTCCGCCTTGGCCGGGTTCTCCCCGGTCACAAGCAGGGAGCCGTCCTCTTTTTTCGTGAACCGGACCTTGTCACTCACGTCGGCACGGGCGTTCAACAATTCCATTCCGTGAAATTTCGCCCGTTCACTCTTTCGGCTGGCAATCTCATCGCGCAACGCCTGCTCCAGCACCGGCAGCTGTTGTCTCAACACGGCGGCCCGTTTCCTGATCGTTGCCTCCAGCGCGGTGACTTTCGAGTCATGCGCCGCCTTGGCGTTCATGAAATCAACGACGGCCTCCTGCGACCTTGGGACGCTCGTGTTGGTTTCGTCGGCGTTGTTGAAGTAGGCATACAACTTGTAATATTCCTCCTGGGTCAACACATCATACTTGTGGTTGTGGCAGCGCGCGCAGCCGCCGGTCAGGCCAAGCCAGACCGATCCGAGCGTCTCGGTGCGATCCATCACGGCGGCCACGCGCCACTGTTCCTGGTCGGTGCCGCCCTCGGTGTTGGTGAGGGTCTGGCGATGGAACGCCGTGGCGATTTGTTGGGACTCGGTGGCGTCCGGCAACAGGTCGCCGGCCAGTTGCTCGATGGTGAACCGGTCGAACGGCAGGTCGGCGTTGATGGCGTCGATGACCCAGTCCCGGTAGCGCCACGCATTCATGCGCGGCCGGTCCTTCTCGTAGCCGTCGCTGTCCGCGTACCGGGCCTTGTCGAGCCAGTGGCGGCCCCACCGTTCGCCAAAGTGGCGGGAGGCAAGCAGACGGTCGACGAGACGGTTGTAGGCCTCCGGTGAGGGATCGGTTCGAAATGCCTCCACTTTGCGGGGCGGGGCCGGCAGCCCGATAAGGTCGTAGCTGAGACGCTTGATCAGGGTGTTGCGGTCGGCACGGGGCGAGGGGCGCAACCCGTTTGCCTCGAGTTTGGCGAGGACAAACCGGTCGATGCCATTCTGAACCCATCCGGCATCCTTCACCTTTGGCGGCGATGGATCGCTCAACGGCCTGTAAGCCCAATGCTGGCTCCATGGCCCACCTTCCGCGATCCACTGCCGGATCAGGGTGACTTGGGCCGGTTGCAGGCGATTGCCATGATCCGGCGGGGGCATCCGGTCATCGGCATCTTCCGTGGTCAGCCGGCGGATCAGTTCGCTGGCATCCGGGTCGCCTTCCATCAGTGCGCGTCTGCCTGATTTCAACGGGGAACGGATGATCCGTTCATCCATCAGGTTCAGTCCGGCCTTTTGCGTGTCCGGGCCGTGGCAATCGGCGCAATGTTCAGCGAAGATGGGCTGAATCTCACTCGCATAATCGACCCCGGCCATGCACGGGTTTACGGCGAGCAACAGTCCGAGAGACCATGCAGGCTTCCTTGTGAAACAACGTGCCATTGAATTCCTGCCTTCCTCGCGGCAAATGTAGCCCCGCCCGGCCTGAACTGTCAAATGGCTTGCAGGCCAGTTCCCGGCGGGCAACCCTCCATGGAGCCTTACGCCCGCCTGCGCTTTACCACGCACGGCGTTGCCCTCCGCCTGCACCTCAAACGTCCCCACGCCTATCGCCCCATCCCGCACCTTGACCCGGCTATCCGCGCCCGCCTACAATCAGC
>CAYWMH010000419.1:0-1610 GCA_964459315.1 uncultured Verrucomicrobiota bacterium | reverse complement strand
CGCCGCGATGCTGCGTTGGCTTGGCAGCTTGGCGGCGTTGCCCGACCGGCAGCGCACGCTGGCCTGCAGCGGGATAATCGCCGGGCTGTTTGCACCGGACGAGGCGGAGTTCGATTATCTGCTGGGCCAACTCGACACGGACAAACCGTTCACGCAACGCAGCAACGCAGCCAAGGCGCTGGCCGGAGCCTCGCTGTCGGACGGACAACTGGCCCGGCTCGCGAGCCAACTCGGGCGGGTCGGCCCCGCCGAGGCTGCGGCGATTTTGCCGGCATTTGGACGGGGCCGCGATGCGTCGCTTGGCCAAGCGCTGTTGGCGGTGCTCCGGCAGGCGAGTTGGTTGCGCGGACTGGACGCCGCAGTGCTGCAAAAAGCCACGGCAGGCTACGGCAAGACCGTGCAGAGACAGGCGGCTGGGCTGTTGGCCAAGGCCAAGGCGGCTCCGGCGGATCAAGCCAAGCGACTGCGGGAATTGGCCGATGGGTTGCCGGTCGGCGACGCGCTTCGCGGCAAGGCGGTGTTTCGCGGGCCGAAAGCCGGCTGCTCGACCTGTCATTCGATGGCTTACCACGGCGGCAACCTCGGGCCCGACCTGACGCGCATCGGACAAGTGCGAAAGAGGATGGATCTGCTCGAGGCGATCGTGTTCCCGAGTGCGAGCTTCGTCCGCAGTTTCGAAACGATGCAAGTGAACACCGATGACGGAGGCGTTTTCGCGGGAATCATCCGAGACCAGGACGCGGGGCAAATCACCCTCGCACTCTCGCCGGAGAAAAGTATGCGCGTACCCCGGGGCAACATCCGGCACATGGAGCCGATGCCCGTTTCACTCATGCCGCCTGGAATGGATCAAGTGCTGACACGCAAGGAATTGGCCGATCTGATCACCTATCTCGAGGTCAGTCAGTAACGACTTAGAAGCCGGAGAGGTTCCGGGTGCATTCCTTGATGTGGGGATAGCGCTTGGCCTCGATGGCGTAGTAGGCCTTGAGCAGGTCGACCTCGATGCCGATGTCGTCACGGATTTTTTGCACCGGCCAGTCTAGATATCGCTGGTAGTCGACCTTGGCCAGTGACTGGCAGTCGGAAATAAAGCCGAGCCGCACGGCGTCCTTGAATACGTCGAGATCCTCGTCGGTGAACTGGTAGTTCTTGGGATAGATATACTTGGTCAGGAAGGCGAACAATTTTTCCTCTGTGGTGGTGACGCGGTTGCTGCTGCCCATGGTGAAGCCGAGCACGAACGCCTCGTCCTTGATCATCACGCCGCGCCCGAGCAGGATGTGAATGTAGTCGTGAGTCTCGAGGTTGGTCGCGCCGTGGAAGATGTCGATGCCGGGCAGGTCGAACTTGGGGTTCTCGACGAGTTGAATGATCAACGGCACATCCTCCTGCTCGAGCCCGAATTCATCGAGTTGAGAATGCGCCTCCTTTAGGGTGGTCTCCGTCGTCGAGAGCGGGACAAACCAGTTTTCCACTTTTTCCTCGGTTGTCATATGCCTGATTTTCCTGCGGGCAGGTGGGGGTAAGCGGGTGTAAAAAGAATGGGCGATGCCCCGTCGGTTCGACGGGGCTTCGCGAGTTCCGGGGATGGAGGCCAATCGCACCCC
>CAYWMH010000418.1:0-1621 GCA_964459315.1 uncultured Verrucomicrobiota bacterium | reverse complement strand
CAAGGCTGGTATCATTTTCTGCCTGAACCATACAACTACAACGCGCTGGAGATTTACTACCTTTCCATGAAGCCCAACGATCTCCGCCGCCTCATGCCCGATCAAGGCGCCAATCCCGCGAAGCTCAGCCAGACCGGCTATCGCGACAACGTCCAGTTCCGCCGCGAGAACAACTGGCTTCGTTACCTTCTCGGTAAAAACCCCGGACATCCCGAGGCCGCCCTTCGCGCGGACTTCGCCCGTCTGCGCGACCGCGTCAAGGCCATGCGCGCCGACAAAACCACGCCCGACACCCGCCTCGCTGATGACCCGATGAAATACAATCCCGCCAGCGTCAGCTCGCTCATTCAGCTCATGCTCGGCGGCATTCATCCCGGGCACCGCGGCAGCATTCTCCATTGCCGACTGCGCTACTTCGATCCCCTTAAGCGCCGCGCCGGCGTGCCGGCGGATGTCGCCGCGCTCGTTGAGAAGCTCACCGATGACGAAGTCACCGTCACTCTCGTCAACACCCACCAACTCGCCCCGCGCCAACTCCTCATCCAGGCTGGCGGCTACGGCGAGCATCAATTCCTCACCGTCACCACCGCCGGCAAAACTCGCCCCGTCAACGCCGCTCTCCTCCCCCTTCGCCTGGCCCCGGGAGCCGGCGCCAAGCTCACCCTCAAGATGAAACGCTATGCCAACTCACCCACACTGACCTACCCGTGGGATCGCAATTGATGCAAGCCACCCCGCTCACTCTGCCCGGGCAACACGAGTATCACGGGGCACCGTTTCCACTCGCACTCGAGGTCGGAGCCGATTCCCTAGAGACCACCCGCGAATGGATAACCGAAAACGCCGTCTCCCTTGGCACCCAAGCCGCTGCACACGGCGCGGTGCTTTTGCGCGGGCTGCCGTTGGCCACACCGGAAGACTTCGACGCTGCCGTCACCGCGTTTGGCTTCCCCAACTTTTCCTATGCCGACTCCCTTTCCAACGCCTACCGCCTCAATTTCACCGAGCGCGTCTTCTCCGCCAACGAAGCACCGCCCGAGGTCACCATCTTTCTCCATCACGAGATGGCGCAGACGCCAATCTACCCCAGCAAACTTTTCTTCTTTTGCCAAAGCGCTCCTGAAACCGGCGGTGCCACACCCATCTGCCGCTCGGACATTCTTTGGGAACGCCTTACAACTGAGCGACCCAGCTTTGCTGCCGACTGCAAATACAAGGGGTTAAAATACTCCAATGTGATGCCCGCCGAGGCCGACACCCAGTCCGGCATGGGCCGCAGCTGGCAAAGTACCTTCAGTGCCGACACTCGCGAAGCCGCCGAGGCACGCATGACCGACCTCGGCTACACATGGAAATGGCAGTCCAACGGCGACCTACGCGCTACCACCCCCGTACTGCCCGCCGTACGCGATCTCGGCGATGGCCGCCACAGCTTCTTCAACCAACTCATCGCCGCCTTCAATGGCTGGAAAGACACCCGTAACGATCCATCCAAGGCCATAACCTTCGGCGACAACACCCTGCTGGATCCTGAAGACGTCGCCACCGCCAGCGCCCTTGCCGACAACTGCACCTTCGACCTCCCCTGGCAATCCGGCGACCTCGCCCTTGTCGACAACTA
>CAYWMH010000417.1:0-1623 GCA_964459315.1 uncultured Verrucomicrobiota bacterium | reverse complement strand
GAGCCTGGCCGGGTAAATCCTTTTAAGGGCGTCCTTCAGCCGCCCTTTTTTGTGCCGAGGCTAGGTCGAATTTTATGAAAGCCACGACCAGCCCTGAGCCAATGAGGAAGGCGACAAGCGTCCAAAGAGTGTTGGAGTCAGTGGGCGGGGCGATCCAGCCGAAATCCACCCGCTCAAAGCCAACGTTGGCGTCGCCGATAGTCTCAAACTTTCGGAACGGCCAAAGGGCAACGAGGGATCCCGCCATCAGGCCGGCCAGCCATGCCACTGTCGGGTCGTGCCAGCGAGACAACACCCACTTCAGCAGCCGCGTAAACAGCAACAATCCGGCAGCGCATCCCGCCATGAACACCAGCACCACGAGCGCGTCCCGGTCGTTCACCGCCTGCAACACCTCAAAATACGCGCCCATCAAAATCATGATGAACGACCCGCTCACCCCCGGCAAAATCATCGCCGAGATGGCCACCGCGCCGCACAAAAAATAAAACGCGACCCGTGTTGCTCCCGCTTGGCCAAGCGGCGAGGTCGCCTGGCCGGTTTGCGACGCGGCGGTCTGCTCGATACCGGCCCGTTTCATCTCGAGTTTGCGCTTGGCATCCTCGAGCTGCTGTCCCGAATCCGCCGAGAAGGTCAGCGTTAGGACCAGGCCAAGCGCGGCCAGCGCGCTCAGCCCCTCGACGACTCCGAACCGGCGAATCATCTTCAGCGGCACCCAGATCGAAACCAGGATCAGCCCGCTGAAAAAGCCGTAAGTTGGGTCGTGCCACTGCTCGAGCAGCCACACCATCACCCGGGAAAACACCACCACCGCAACCGCGCCACCGACGGCAATCCAACTCAAAAACAGGCCATCGATCCGCCGCCACTCCGCTCGGAACCGTTCCCTTGCACCGTCCCGTAACGCAGCAACTCCCAGCATCGCCCCCATTGTGCGAGGGCCGACACTGCCCACTGCGGTGATGCGGCGCTCGTAGATGCCCCGCGCCCGCGCCCTGCTCCCGCCGCTCCCGCCGGGAATGATGTTCGCCACCCCGATCAGGAACCCGTGAAGAATTGTTACTAGAGAGGCTGCCATCGCTCGCGCGGATTCCACCCCAGCCAGACGCAAATGGCCAAACAAAAACGGCAGCCGTGTTGCCGGCTGCCGCTCATCAAAAGGGGTTTGTCGCCTATTGCAACTTGCCCAGCGTCTCCTTGATCGCGTCGAAATTCGGGAGATCCTTCGGGGTCGGCGTCTGCTCGCTGTACTGCACCACGCCGTCCTTGTCGATGACGAACGCCGCGCGGGCGGAGACCGAGCCGAAGCCCATCAGGTCGTCGAGCAACACGCCGTAGTCGGCGGCGGCCGACTTGTTCAGGTCGCTCGCCAGTGTAATGCCGATGCCCTCCTTCTGCGCCCATGCCTCCTGAGCGAACGGGCTGTCCACGCTGATACCGATCACGTCGGCGTTCAGGTCGGTGTACGCGCCGAGACCGGCGGTGATGTCGCACAACTCGCCGGTACACACGCCGGTGAACGCGAGCGGGACAAACAGCAACACGGTGTTTTTGCTGCCAAAGTTACTGCTGAGGGTGACGTCGTGTACGTCGCCTGTGCTTTTCGATTTCTTTGTGAAATCC
>CAYWMH010000416.1:0-1627 GCA_964459315.1 uncultured Verrucomicrobiota bacterium | reverse complement strand
ACATGGCGATTCAACCCGGTCACCCGGGTGAAGCAATCGGCCAAGCGCTACATTCGTGCCCGGGCCAAGCTGGCCGCGCGGCGGCAAGTCGATGACTAAACGAAAGATTCTGCGATTCGGCCTGCCGAAGGGCAGCCTGGAGAAGCCGGCCATCGAGAAGATGGCCAAGGCTGGGTACAACATCCGCGTCAGCAGCCGTTCGCTGGTGCCGTACGTGGACGACCCGGAGATCGAGGTTCGCCTCATCCGTGCGCAGGAGATCAGTCGCTACGTTGAACTCGGCTACCTCGACTGCGGGATCACCGGGCTGGACTGGATCATGGAGAACGGCTCCAAGGTGCACGAGGTGACCGAGTTGTTGTTCAGCCGTGCCACCCGCCGCCCCGCCCGCTGGGTGCTGTGCGTGCCGGAGGAGTCGCCGGTCAAGAGCGTCCGCGGCCTGAACGGCAAGCGCATTGCCACCGAGGTCGTCAACCTCACCCGGCGGTATCTGCGGAAGAACGGCGTCAAGGCCAGCGTCGAGTTTTCGTGGGGCGCAACCGAGGTGAAGGCCCGCGAACTGGTCGACGCCATCGTCGAGGTCACCGAGACCGGCTCGAGCCTTGTGGCGAACAAGTTGCGGATCATCGACGAGTTGCTCGTCTCCACTCCCCGCCTGATTTCCAACCGCCAAACCTGGAAGAACGACTGGAAGCGCGGCAAGATCGAGACCATCGCCATGCTGCTGCGGGGCGCGCTCGACGCCGAGATCCGGGTCGGGATGAAATTCAACATCGAGGAAAAAAACCTGTCAAAGGTGTTGAAAAAGCTGCCCGCCTTGCGTAATCCAACCGTCTCCGGCTTGAGCGGCGGCGGCTGGGTGGCGGTCGAGACCGTCATCGAAGAGGTCGTGGCGCGGGAGATCATCCCGGTGCTCAAGACCGCCGGGGCCGAGGGCATTATTGAGTATCCGCTCAACAAGGTTGTCCATTAATATTTGACGAACTAAGAAAGAGACCAAGAAAACGAGACATACATGGGTTCACTGAAGAAACGCCGGAAAGCGAAGATCAACAAGCACAAGCGCAAGAAGAAATCCCGCGCCAACCGCCACAAGAAGCGCACCTGGCAGAAGTAGCCGGGTGACCGGCGCGGTAGCCGTTCCGGGTGAACCTACGATGATGAGACGCGGTTCACAGATAAGACTGTCCATCGGGTTGGCCCTGCTGTGGCTCGCCCCAGGCTGCAGCACTTCAACACTGGGCAAGCCGCGCCCCGGTGTGCCCTCCGGCATCCACGGCCTAAACATTGAGGAACTCGATGAGCCGGACAGCCCGGAGTTCCGCAACCGCGTCGAGGGGCTCTCGCATTACCTGACGAGCCGCAGCCTCGAGCTGCGCCGCAAGACGGCCGACTCCCTCAAGCACCTCGAAGCCGCCGCGAAGGCCGATCCCTCGCAGGAAACGGTGGTCGTCCGGGCCGCGGGGCGTTTCCTTCAAAAGAAAAAAACCGACAAGGCAATCGAGATCCTGCGGCTTGGCCAAGCGGCCAACCCGGAGTCGGTGGGGACACACGAGTGGCTAGGCCTCGCCTACCAACAGGCCGGTCAACCGGACGAGGCCATCGCCGCCTTTGAGGCCGCCCTGGC
>CAYWMH010000415.1:0-1644 GCA_964459315.1 uncultured Verrucomicrobiota bacterium | reverse complement strand
CGCGTTGGTGGTCTGTCCGCTTGGCCAAGCGCTTCCGGCCGCCAACTGGGTCGAGGAGGGCAGTCACAGATGGCACTCCCTCGAGGTTGCCCCCGGCGGGTCTCCCGGCTTCAAGAGGCTCGACCCGTCGATGACCGGCATCCGTTTCAGTAACCAACTCGACGTTGAGAAATCGCTTCAAAATCAGGTCTATCTCAACGGGTCAGGCGTCGCATTGGGGGATGTCGATAGCGATGGACGCTGCGATATATACCTGTGTGGCTTGGACGGCCCAAATCACCTCTACCTCAACCGGGGCGACTGGAAGTTCGAGGAGGTCGCCGGCGTCTACGGGATTGACTGCGCCGGCAGAGACTCGACCGGTGCCGCGCTCGCCGACCTGGACGGGGACGGCGACCCCGATTTAATCGTCAACACGATTCACTCCGGAACGCTTCTGTTCCGGAATGACGGGGACGGCTTCACGGCGGTACGCGATGAGGCGGCCGGCTTGGCCTCGGCCCGTGGCGGCATGTCGTTGGCGTTGGCGGACATTGACGCAGACGGGCGGCTGGACATTTACGTCGCGCATTATCGGGACACGACCCTGATGGACATGCCGAACACCCACTTCAATTTCAGAACAGTCCAGGGGCGCCGGGTGATTTCCACCGTGGACGGCGTGCCGGTTGAGGGGTCGAGATTCGAGAACCGGTTCAGGCTCAACGAGCGCGGTGGCATCGAGGAAAACGGCCTGCCGGACGTGCTGTACCGCAACCTTGGCCAATTCCGGTTCGAGCGGAATATCGTCGGCGGCAGGCAATTCATGACCGCGAAGGGGACGCCGATGCACGGTGCGCTGCTCGAGTGGGGGCTGTCGGTGATGTTCCGGGACATCAACCGCGACGGGAAACCGGACATTTATGTCTGCAACGATTTTGACGGTCACGACCGGCTTTGGCTCAATGTAGGTGGGGGGCAGTTTCGCGAGTCATCCGCCTTGGCCTTGAGGAACACCAGCATGTTCTCGATGGGGGTTGATTTTGCGGACATTAACCGCGACGGGCTGGATGATTTTATCGTGGTGGACATGTTGAACACGAGGCATCGCACGCGAAAAAACCAGATGGTTCCGCGACTGCAATACAAACCCGTGCCGGGACGCTACAACGACCGGCCGCAATGGATGCACAACACCCTGTTACTAAACCGGGGGTTCGGGCTGTTCTCGGAAATCGCCCATTACGCCGGCCTCGAGGCATCGGACTGGAGTTGGGGTTCTGTTTTCATCGATGTCGATCTCGATGGCCTCGAGGATCTTCTGGTCACGAACGGCGTGGAGCGAAACGCGCGCCATCTGGACACGATCCTTCATCTGCGCAAACAGCGAGAGGGGCGGGAATTAGCCAAGCGGGAAATCCTGCTGGCCCGGCGGGTGTTCCCAGCGCAGTCAACCGCCAACGCAGCGTTCCGGAATCAAGGCGGCCTTCGTTTCACCGAGACAGCCGCCGAGTGGGGATTCGGCGACGAGGAAATCTCCCACGGCATGGCCTGTGGCGATCTCGATGGAGACGGCGACCTCGATCTCGTCGTCAACAACCTCCGCGCGCCCGCCGGGGTTTACCGAAACAACACCGCCAAGCCGCGCCTTGCTGTTCGCCTTGC
>CAYWMH010000414.1:0-1669 GCA_964459315.1 uncultured Verrucomicrobiota bacterium | reverse complement strand
GGTCGAACACCTCGCCGGGTGAGATCGCCAGCTCGCGCCGGATCACCTTGTCCTTGGTTCGGGTATTGCCGCGAATTTCCACTTTTTCCACGTAGCTCAACTCGCCCTCCTGAATGGTGTAGACCAGGTCGATCGTGCCCTCGTCGGTGTTAGGCACCCGGGTTGAGCGAACGGTGGTGTCGAGGTAGCCATACGCCTCGTAAAAGTCACGAATGGCATCCCGGTCTTCATTCAACCCGGTGGGGGTGAAAATCGCGCCCTCGAGCATGTAGGGGAACACCGCCCGCTCGAGAACCTGCACCCCTCGGCGGATCTGGTCGTCCGTGAAGAGCGTGTTACCCTCGAAGGCGACACTGCCGACCTGATACCGGTAGCCCTCGTACAGGTCGAGGCGAATCACCATCCGGCCGTCGCTGGGATCGCTGAAGTCGATTTCCCGCACCTCGAAGTCGATGTATCCCTCGTCCTGATAAAACTGGGTCAGCCGCTCGAGATCCTCCTCCCACTGGTCGGTCTCGAACTTGCCGCTGCCAGTCAGCCACGACATGAACCACTTCCGACGTGTCTTTAGCACCTTTCGCAATTCGCGTTGGGAGAAGGCCAACGCGTTGGCAAACACGATGTCGTCAATCTTGACCTTTGGCCCGGGCTCGATTTGGAAGACGACGGTCGCTTGGCCAAGCGCCTCGTCATGCCGCACCTCGTAGTCGACCGTGGCCTGCTGATAGCCGCCCTTTTGGTACTCTTTCAGGAGGGCGCGGGTGTCGGCGAAGATTCTTGGCCGGCTGAGGGTCTCGCCGGTGCGGGAACGGATTTTCTTGCGGAGCTTGCTTTCCCGGAACTTGCGTCCGCCGGTGTTGCCTTCGAAGAGAATCTCCGTGACCACCGGCTTGCCGACGAGCGTGTAGGTGATCTCGAGCCCGCCGGCAACCTGCTTCTCGGTCACATAGACATTCTCGAAGAAACCGGTGTTGCGAAGGTTGTGGATGTCGTCGTCGCTGGCCTTGCGGGAGTAGGCGTCGCCCTGCTTGAGGCGGATGTTGGCCCGGATGAGCGCGTCGCTGGCGGCCGGCTGGCCGATGTGCTGGAGGGTGATTTTCTGGATTGGCACCCCCCTGGGCGCCTGCCCGTAAACCGCGCTGTTCAACAGCAGCAGCGCTGCGGGGCGCGCTTGGCCAAGCGCGCGAAGCCATTTCGCAGGGCGGTTTGCCCTACGGGGTGTCGTCGTCGCTTTCCCTCGCTGCATTCTCAAATCGTGTGTAACCTTTCAAAAAGGTCAGCCGCACATCGCCGGTCGGGCCGTTGCGTTGCTTGGCGATGAGCAGGTTAATCGGTTCCGCCTCGTTGGCAGCAGCGTCATCGTCGTCGCCATCCGGGCCGCCAGGCCGATACAGCAGCCCCACCAGGTCGGCATCCTGCTCGATCGCGCCGGACTCGCGGAGGTCCGACAGGCGCGGCTTGCGGTTCTTGTCCTTCTCCAGCTCGCGGTTGAGCTGGCTCAGCACGATGACCGGGACGTTCAAGTCCTTGGCCAACGCCTTCACTCCGCTGGAGATTTCCGAGATTTCCTGCTGCCGGTTCTCTCCGCCGCGGCGCGAAGTAGAATGAAGCAGTTGCATGTAGTCAATGACAAACAACTTGATGCCGTGCTGCTGCCACATGCGGCGCG
>CAYWMH010000413.1:0-1682 GCA_964459315.1 uncultured Verrucomicrobiota bacterium | reverse complement strand
CGGCGATGTGTTTGCTGTGGCACTGCAGCCCAACGGCAAGATCGTCATCGGCGGTGAGTTCACCCGCGTGGACGGCGCCGTGCGCAATAACGTGGCCCGGCTAAACCGCGACGGCTCGCTCGATGAATCGTTCGATTCCGGCGTCGGCCCGAACGCCTCCGTGCATGCGGTGGCGGTCGACCGCGACGGGATTCTGATCGGCGGCCTCTTCGTCACGGTGGACGGCCTCTCCTCCCGCCGATTGGCGCGCCTCTATTTCGCCGGGCGCTTGAGCCGCCACTTCAAGGTGGGCTCCGGCTTCAATGTACCGGTGCAGGCGATCTACCGTCGCGTGGACGGCCGCTACCTGGTCGGCGGATCGTTCGGCAGTTTCGACGGGATTGTCCAGGACAACGTCACGCTGATCAACGACGACGGGTCGCTGGCGAACAATAAACTGGGAATGTTGAACCTGAACGGTGCGGTCTATTCCGTCTCCGAGTTGCCCGGCGGCAGCAGCGTGTTCGGCGGTTCCTTCATCAAGCGGGACGAGCGGGGCTACAACCGGTTTGCCCTGCTGGATTATCTCTCTAGCGTTCAGCCTCCGAGACTGGACATCGTCACCGGCGAGGCCGGATACAGCCTGTCGGTCTCCGGTGCGGCTGGCCAAACCTACACTCTGGAGTTTTCTGGTAATCTGATCGAGTGGCTGGGGCTTACTGAGGTGACCTTTCCGGAAGAGGGCACCGTTGTGATTGATCTGGGTCCGGCCGCGGGGAACCGCTACTACCGTGCGGTTTACCAGGAATAGCCGGCAACGGGGAGCACCTGTTGTTTTTCAAGAGTGGGCAGCCGGAGGGACGACAGGAGAGCTGTTGTCTCTCTTTTTTGTGGATTGTAAAGGGTCGGGCTTCAGCGCAGGGTGACTTGCCGAGTCCGGCCCGATAAACGAACTTAAGGGACAGAAAGATGAAACGAATCGTGTTAAGCGCCGCCCTGACGGCGGTGGTTGGTTGGATGGCATGGGTTTGGGCCGATGGAGGGCCAACGGCTTCCCGGCCTGAAATCAACAACAAGGCCGGTTCACCGGCGGGATCGTTGCCAACCGCTTGGCCCACAATCGTTGCCGACACACCTGTCCGCTTGGTCAAGCGCGATGGGCTCATCCCGGCCAGCGGCGATCTCTCCGTCCCGGGGAGCCCTGGTGAGGCACGGAGGCCCGGCTTCAAGCTGCTCGGTGCGGAGGCGGGCGTCAGTCCCAGTCGGGGCGACGGGGCACACCTCGCGGCTTGGGACGCTTTCCCAGCGCAGGGCGACAAGGATGTGCTGATCATTCGGCTCAACTTCGCCGACGACTTGGCGGAGCCGCCCAGTGCGGAGTTGCTGGAGCGAACCATCAAGGAGGTCAACGACTTTTTCGTGGAGGGCTCCTACGGGACGCTCTCGTTCACCACCACCATCACGCCGACGCTGACGCTGCCCAGCAGCAAGTTGTGGTATGAGCAGGAGGGCCAGGCGTTGATCAAGGACTCGGCTGTCGAACTGGCTGAGTCCAAAGGCCATGACACGGCAGGCTACGATTGGATTTTGATCGCCATCAGCGACTTGAGCGGCCCGGTCTACCAGGACTGGATCGTGTCCAGCTTCACCGGCGGCATGTTCATCAAGGGGTATCACGTCGAGGCGATCAGCCGAAAGCTCGC
>CAYWMH010000412.1:0-1689 GCA_964459315.1 uncultured Verrucomicrobiota bacterium | reverse complement strand
ATCGCGACGGCCAGCCGTATACGTTTGAAGTGGCGCTTGGCCTGCTGAACACCGCCTTGGCCAAGGGTGACGGATTCAAGCGAGGCACCGGCACCGACTCTCCGAACATCGTCGAGTGGGACTACTTTCCCGACACTGGATTCGGCGCAACGATTTCCCCGGCGATCGCCTCCGCGAACAGCCGATTCGCCGCTGGGTTTACATTCCCCGCTGAGATGGCGCCGAGAAAAACTTACTCCGTCCGAATGGAGTACGACCCGGGCGCGCGCGAGTTGAGGACGGCCATGCTCGAGAACGGCGAGCACTGGAAGACGATCAAGACGGTAGCCCTGCTGGAGGAATTCGACGGGTTCACCGTCGACGCATTCTCCATCAGCAGCTACACGGCGAAGGGGAGTAAATCGAGCCTGCTGGCCACAGGGAGCGTGGACAACTTGGCGATCGCCGTCGGGCGCTCGCAGTCGCGTATCATCAATACGCGAATAGTTGATGGGGTATGGAGCGCGCAAGCTTTTGGCGTCGAATCGACGGAGTATCTCCTCGAGCGTTCGGTGGATTTAAGCGAGTGGCAACCGGTGGAGCACGGAGTTCGGCCGGCCGGCTTTTATTTGCCGTTAATTGATAAATCCCCGCCGGAAAGCAGGGTGTTTTATCGACTTAGTCGATGAGGATTCGATGGCAATTGGTTGAGCCAAGAGGAAGGCTGGTGCAGCCGTCGTCACCATTTCCGGGTGGTTTTTCGTTGCTGGAGTTGCTTGTCGTAATCGCCATCATCGCCATTTTGGCCAGTCTGCTGGTGCCGGTGCTTTCGGCGACCAAGCAGCGGGCGCACGACACAACTTGCGTCGGCAACCTGCGCCAGCTTGGTCTCGCTGGGCAAATGTACTGGGACGACAACGATCATCGCGCCTTTGCCTATCGCGGTGAGATGTCAGAAGGCGGCGACCGGTTTTGGTTCGGCTGGCTTGAGCGCGGCAGGGAGGGGACGCGGCGCTTCGACTTGGCCAAGGGGGCGCTGTACCGATATCTTGGCGAGGGAGTGGAGACATGCCCAACGCTTGGCTACGTCGATCCCCGGTTTAAGTTGAAGGCCACCGGCGCAGCGTTCGGTTACGGCTACAATCTGCACCTGGCCGGAGGACTGGCCGGGCCTGGGTTGCAGGTCGATCGCTTGGCCAAGCCGGGCGGTACGGTGTTCCTCGCCGACGCGGCCCAGGTGAACACCTTCCAGTCACCGGCGTCGCCGGACAACCCGATGCTCGAGGAATTTTATTACGTGAACGACCTCGAGCAGACCGCACATTTCCGGCACGGCAAAAAGGCGCAGGCTGCGTTTTGTGACGGACATGTCGGTCGAGCCGATTTTGATCCGGGCAGTATTGACGACCGCATGGCAGACCAGTGGGTGGGGCGACTGTCGTCTGGGCTGCTGCGTGCCCAGCGCCCGATGCCTTGAGGATTAATCCCCGTCGGTGTCTGATTTATCCTCGTCAGGTGCTGGCGACTCTTCTTCAGGCGCAAGCGGTTCGACCACGCGGGTGACTTTCACGCTCTCTGGGCTGATACCCTTGATGATCGTTCCCTCCGGCACAAGCACCCGAACTTGTTTGTTGGTTTCGTTGATCCCGACGGGTATGTCGATCGGGTCGAGCACCACCTTGACGGCGTTGGGGCTGGTGAGATCAGGGG
>CAYWMH010000411.1:220-1737 GCA_964459315.1 uncultured Verrucomicrobiota bacterium | reverse complement strand
GTGGCGGCTAACGGCAATGTTATGGCGCGTTACGTGGTACAGAACTACACACGAAACGGTACGGTTTACCCGACATCTCGGCTACGCGACGGTAAGTGGCGTTGGCAGTCGTGGAACATCGGCTACTGGGCGGGCGACGACATTCACCTTGAGGTGACGACGGCCGGCGAGCAGGCGACGCTCTTTGCAAACAAGGCCATTTCGTGGTTCGGTGTTACCGATGTGCTGGTGATCGGCGAGGGGCAACCGGCACCGAGGGAGGAGATGGCCGAGTTTGTGCAGCCGCTTTTTGCAAGGGATGAGCCGGGCAACGCAAAGCGCCTGGCGAGGCGCTACGCCGCCGCCGTGCGGCAAAGCATCCGCGCCTGGAGCAAGGGTGCGATGAGTGATGAGCAGGCCCGGTTCCTTGACTACTTCGTTCGTGAAGATTTGCTGAGCAATTCGCCGAATGTCTCTCCAAAGGTGGCCGAGCTTGTTGCAGAGTATCGCAAACTTGAGACCGAGATTCCGCTACCGCAGCGCGCCCCCGGGGTGCTTGAGGCGGAGGCTTTCGATCGGCCGCTTTTCGTGCGCGGCAACCACAAGCAACCGGCACAGGCCGTGCCGAGGCGATTCCTTGAGGCGTTTGATTCCCAGCCGTTTGACTCAAAAAACTCTGGCCGTGTGGAACTGGCTGAGGCGATGTTGCATCCGGACAACACCCTTACCGCGCGCGTGATCGTGAATCGAATCTGGCACCATGTTATCGGGCGCGGTCTTGTGGCCACGCCGGACAATTTCGGGAAGCTGGGGGAAAAGCCGACGCACCCCGAACTCCTCGACTACTTGGCGAAGCGATTCGTCGCCGAGGGTTGCTCGATCAAGAAACTGATTCGCGAAATCACGCTTACCCGGACGTATCAACTGGCTGTGACTCCGACTGACAAGGCTGGCGAGATGGATCCCGACAATCGCCTTCTGGCCCGGGCGCACGTTCGACGACTGGAAGCCGAGGCGATCCGCGATGCGATGCTGCATGCGAGTGGTTCGCTGGACCGCAGTCCGCTGGGCGGATCGGACAATCCCGACAGCAACCGGCGCAGCCTCTACCAGCGGGTGATCCGCAATCGACTCAACCCGTTCCTGACCGTTATGGATGCGCCGGTGCCTACCAGCACGACCGGCCGGCGCGACGTGACCAACGTTCCCGCGCAGTCGCTCACCATGATGAATGATCCATTCATCCTCTCGCTGGCCGAGCGGTTCGCGAACCGGGTTAAGGGCGACGAGAGCTTGAAGAATGTCGAGGGGCAGGTGGATTCGATGTTTCGAATGGCATTGAATCGTGCCGCGACGCCCGATGAACTAAGCGGAGCTAGAGCTTTTCTCGGCGACGCCGACGCGCGGGCTGCACGCGTGAAGGGCGCGTTGCTGAACACAGACGAGGAGATCAGGAACATCGAGGCTCAACTGGCGTCATTGCGGGAGCCATTGCGCAACCAGCTCCTGGCCAAGCGCAAGGATGGCGAGGCCTCGTC
>CAYWMH010000411.1:0-210 GCA_964459315.1 uncultured Verrucomicrobiota bacterium | reverse complement strand
GGTGCAGTTGGATGACCTTGGCCAAAAGGGCGGTGGCGTCATCACAGTCCAAACCCGCGACGGCGTATCATTTGACTCTATCGTCTACGCCGAGAGGCAGGGGCAGCGTTGGCTGGCCGGGAGTGATAATCACAGCCGCACGGATGGCTTTAATGGCCCGAAGGAGAAGGAGGCACTCGATGGGCCGTTGCATGTCGCCATTGTTTATCA
>CAYWMH010000410.1:0-1743 GCA_964459315.1 uncultured Verrucomicrobiota bacterium | reverse complement strand
TCGCGGAGTTGATTTTGCCGGCGATGTTCAGGTAGGTTCTGTTGCGTTCGTAGCCGCTGAGGTTGTGTTTAGTGGAAATGTTGAACGGATTGCCGGACCAGAACTCGTCGAGATCCTCATCGAGTTCGGCGGGGGCGGGCACTTCGCATCCGCGGTCGAAAGGCTGTGACACGACAGCCTGCCAGAGGCACGGTCAGCCGTCGGGCTTGTCGCGGGTACGGCTGATAAACCCTGTGGTGGCGTAAATATCGAGGTAACCGTCGTTGTCGAGATCCACTAGCGCGGGGCCGTACGCCCAACCAACAGCAACGACATCAAGTTTCTTCCCGATGGGTTCAAACTTGCGGTCGCCGAGGTTGCGATAAAGCTGCCTGCCGGCGACCATCCGTTCGAGCTTGCGCATGGTGGTGGGGTCGTAGGCGTCGCGCTTTAGATTGCCGATCACACGGCTGCCAGACTTCGAGTACATGCTAGCGACGTATATATCGACTTGGCCGTCGTTGTTGAAGTCGCCAACAGTCAGGCCCATCGATCCGAAATCAGCAGCGCGATCCATCAGTTCCATTGCGCGGAACGGCTGCCCCTTGCCTTGGTTGACCAGCAGTAGTCCGTTTCCGTACTCGTTAATCACGTATAGATCCGGCCAGTTGTCGTTGTTTGCGTCGAGCCAGGTGCTGGTGAATGTTGATCGTTTACCGCCATCGGAGTTGGTGGCGACGGTCACGTCCTCGAACTGCCAGTTGCCTAGGTTGCGCATTAACTGGTTGGCAGCGCCGGGGCCGATCTTACCGTCCACCCAGGAACCCTCCATGCGTTTACTGCTGTCGTTGCGAAAAATGTACAAATCCATCCGGCCGTCGCGGTCGTAGTCGGCAACTGCAAAACCCGCCTCGCCGCCATGCCGTATCAGGTCGCCTGCTTGGGCGAGATTGCTGCGTGCAGTTACATTCTCAAATCTTTTGCCTTCGATGTTCCGGTAAACAATGCCTTGTCCGGAAACCAGGTCTTCCCAGCCGTCTCCATCCAAGTCAGCAAAGGCGGCGATATTAACCAACATCTTGTCCAGTCCAACCGCCGTGGTTACGTCTTCCAAGGTACCAGCGGCCGTGCCTTTGAACAATTGGCTACGTAATACTGGTCCCGGGCTTCTGTCTGTCACCAGAAGGTCGGTGATGCCGTCGCGATTGAAGTCGCAGGCGAAAATGCCGCCGGTGTTTGTGATCGTTTTCTTGGGATCGAGCTTCCAGTTGTCGTGGATATGGTTGGCGGGCAGGCCGATTTTCATCGCTACTTCCTCCATCAACATCATTTTCGCAGAGGCCTGCTTGGCTTGGACGACCCGGCATTCCCGTAGCCAACCACCGGCCTTAAGCGCCGCCTCCGTGGGGAAAGCCAGTTTCAAGCCAAGTAGAAAAGTGAATTCCTCCGGGCCGCCTCCGAGACTCTTACCCCATGCCCGTAATTTCACCTTGCCTTTCCATTCGCCTTCCAGCACCCCACGCTCGACCGGTGAGAGCGTCATGAGGTACAGCTTCACTTTCGGCGGCTTGCCGAATGCCGCTAACTTGCTCATTAACCAGTCCACGAATTTATCGGCCTCCACCTGACGTAAATCCTTTTCCGTCAATTCCACGCGGGATGCATTTGCGCCATCGAGTTGACGCTCCACTGTTTTGCCGCCTTCTGGTAACCAACCAGTGAAACCCTCGCCCAGCAGCTTTGCCACCGCTTTAGCGTCGCGGT
>CAYWMH010000409.1:0-1790 GCA_964459315.1 uncultured Verrucomicrobiota bacterium | reverse complement strand
CTACGCCGCTTCAGGCGCTGGTGCTGATGAACGGCCCTCAGTTTGTCGAGGCCGCGCGCAAGCTCGGCGAGGCGATGGTGCGGGAGCACGGCGATAACATAGATTCCATCGTGCATGAGACATTCCGCATATTGACCAGCCGCGAGCCTTCTGAGCGCGAGCTTGATCTGCTGCAGCAGCTGCACGACGAGCAGTTGGCTCACTTTGAAAAAGATGCCAAGGCCACCGATGCATTCCTTGGAACCGGTGCGAGCCCGGAACCCGGCGGCTTGGCCAAGCCGCGCGTGGCGGCTGCCGCCGTGCTCGCCAAAGCGGTAATGAACTTTGACGAGGCCGTGGTAAAAAGATAATATTTAGAGATATGAAAACGCATTTGTGCACTGGGTTTGAATCCACCGTCGGTATGAGCCGGCGCAACTTCCTGAATTCGTTTGGCATGGGATTGGGCGGAATCGCGCTTGGTAGCCTGCTCAAGCCGGACGCGCTGCTCGGCGCGACGTCCAGTCGGGGCTCGCTCGGCTCCACGCACTTCGCACCCAAGGCCAAGAGGGTGATTTATCTTTTCCAAAGCGGCGGGCCTTCGCAGCTTGATCTGTACGATCCAAAGCCGACGTTGGTCGAGAAACACGGCACCGAGTTGCCGGACGAGATCCGACAAGGCCAACGCTTGACCGCCATGTCTGGCAATCAGGCATCGCTGCCACTGGCCGGATCGCCATTCAAATTCGAACCGCATGGCCAAAGCGGACTGCAGATCAGCGATGCCCTGCCGCACATCTCCGGCATCGCGGATGACCTCTGCCTCGTTCGCTCGATGCACACTGAGGCGATCAACCACGGCCCGGGTGTTACACACATGCAGACAGGCTCGCAATTCCCCGGCCGGCCGAGCATTGGGGCGTGGCTCAACTACGGCCTTGGGCGTGCTAACGAAAATCTCCCCTCGTTCGTCGTCATGGTCACGAAGGGCAAGGGCGGCCAGCCGCTCGTCTCGCGGCTCTGGGGGAGCGGCTTTTTGCCGTCGGAAAACCAGGGATTGCGCTTCCGCTCCGGTGCCAACCCGGTGTTGCACCTTAAAAACCCAAGCGGCATCGACCGTAAAAGCCGACGTATGATGCTCGATCGCCTCCGCGAACTGCACGAACTTCAGCTTGCCGGCAACCCGGACGCAGAGATCGAGTCGCGCATTGCTCAGTACGAGATGGCGTTTCGAATGCAGGTTTCCATCCCGGAAGTCACCGACATCTCCGGTGAATCGGATCAGGTGCTCAAGATGTACGGCGACGACGTTAAAAAACCTGGCAGCTTTGCTTCTAATTGCCTGCAGGCACGGCGATTGGCCGAGCGCGGTGTGCGGTTCATTCAGCTTTACCATCCCGGCTGGGATCAGCACGGCGGCCTGCCGGGCGGCCTGCGCACCCAATGCCGCGAGACTGACCAGGCCTCCGCCGCGCTGGTTCGGGATCTCAAGCAACGTGGCATGCTCGACGACACGCTCGTCATCTGGGGTGGTGAGTTTGGCCGTACCAACTACTGTCAGGGAACGCTTAGCAAGGACAATTTTGGGCGCGACCACCATGGGCGCTGCTTTTCATTCTGGATGGCCGGTGGCGGTGCCAAGGGCGGAACCGTCGTGGGGCGCACGGACGACTACGGTTACAACGTCGTTGAGGATAGCGTCCATGTGCACGACTTCCACTCCACGCTGCTCCACCTGTTGGGCATCGATCTCGTACGGCTGACGTTCAAGTATCAGGGTCGCTACTTCCGTCTGACCGACTTTCACGGCA
>CAYWMH010000408.1:0-1801 GCA_964459315.1 uncultured Verrucomicrobiota bacterium | reverse complement strand
CCCGCGCAGCGTCACCCAGCCGCCCGGCTTGGCCAGCACTGGGTCGAACGACTCGACCACCGGCGCGCGGGTCACCTTGAGTGCCGCGCTGCTCGTGCCAAAGCCGAACGGGTTGGTGACCTTCACCAAGCCGCTCGTCGCATTGGCGGGCACGGTAAAATCGAGTTGCTGCGGTGATGGCGTGCTCTGCCCGGCCACCCTGGTCGCGCCGACGTGCACAGAGCTCACCTGGCGAAAGTTAAAGCCGCGCAGGGTCACTTTCATGCCGGGCGCGGCGACCGGCCGCGACACGCTGGCGATGACCGGCGCGCGGGTGATGATGAACGGCTCCGCGGTGACTGCTTGGCCAAGCGCGGAGGCCACCGTGATTTTCCCGCTGGCGGCGGCCGGGACGATGGCTTTGAGTTGGGTGTCGGCCACGACGGTGAAGCCGGCCCGCACGCCGCCAAACCAGACGGCGGCGACCGGCTTGAAATTGGCGCCGCGAACGACAACCGAGTCGCCGGGCGCGCCGACCCACGCGTCGAGGCTGTCGATGATCGGCCCCGGGCCGGCGACGACGAACGACTCGCTGCTCGTGCCAGACTCGTCGTGCGAGACGGTGATCGCGCCGTTGGCGATGCCTAGCGGGACGACGGCGCGAATCTGCGTCGCCGCCGTGACGGTGAATTGGGCCAAGCGGTCACCGAACCGAACCGCCGTGACACCGGTGAAGTTTTGCCCCTCGATGGTCACGATCGTCCCCTGCCAGCCGCGCGCGGGACGAAACCCGGCGATGCGCGGCGCGACGGCGAACGGCACCGGCACGGCGACCTCGCCGAGCGGGGTGGCGAGGATCGGCTTGGCCGTGGTGGCTCCGTAGGGGACGGTGGCGTGAATCTCGAATACCCGGGGCCGGCCCTGCCCGTCGACAACGGTGACCGACTCCCAGTCGGCCAGCGCGTCACCAAACCGAACCGCGTTGACCGACTGCAAGTCGCTCCCAGTGAATACGACGCGCGTGCCGGGCCGTCCGTGGCGCGGCTGCATCTCGTTAACGACCGGGACGGCGCGGGCACCGCTTGGCCAAGCGGCGAGGGTCGCGGCGGCCAGCCAGGCGCTTGGCCAAGCGGCGCGATCAGTTGTCCAGCGGCGCAACAAATCGGTCAGGCAATCCCCAGGATTTTTTTGCCCTCCTCAGTAATCATCGACTGGTGCCACGGCGGGTCCCAGACGACCTCGACGCTGGCGTCGTCGATTCCCGGCAGGGCGAGCATGCGGTTTTGGGCGTCGGCGGCGATCGCCGGCCCCATGCCGCAGCCGGGAGCGGTGAGGGTCATTTTCATCTGCACCCGCCGGCCGGCCTCCTCCGGCATATCCTCCAAGACGAGGTCGTACACAAGGCCGAGATCGACGATGTTCACCGGGATTTCCGGGTCGTATACCTGCTTGAGCGCCTCCCACACCTCAGGCTCGGTGGCCGGCTCGTCAGAGTCGCCCGGCTTGGCCGATTCCGGCACCGCAAAGCCAAGCGCGTCGGCGTCGCAGGCATCGACGCGGAAAAGCCCCTGCGGCGAGCGCACGGTGTACACGCCGCCGAGCGACTGGGTGATGTCGACCGGCGTGTCGGCGCCCATGGTCATCCGTTGGCCGGATGGAATCTGTGTGACTTCGCATTCGCGGGTGAGCCGGACGGATTGAATCTCCTGCATCGGCCGATGGTCGATGGCAGCGGCGCGGGTGTCGAGGGCGAAGTTGGCTCACTAGTGGGGGATACTCGGTTTCTTGGGATCGATGAGAATTCGCTCTTTAACCCAAAGTA
>CAYWMH010000407.1:0-1803 GCA_964459315.1 uncultured Verrucomicrobiota bacterium | reverse complement strand
GCGAGGTGGAGGGTATCGTGTCGTCGATCGTATATGAGGGATTGATGGGCTATTTCGACAGCACGCCGTCGCTGGGCAAGAAGATCGTCGACAAATGTTTGACGGCGGCGCGCGCGCGCGAGGCCGCACGCAAGGCGCGGGACACCGTGCGCAAGACGGCGATGACCGGCGGTGGCCTGCCGGGCAAGCTGGCTGACTGTTCGGACCGCGACCCGGCCAACACGGAGTTGTACATCGTGGAGGGCGACTCCGCCGGCGGCTCGGCGAAGCAAGGGCGCGACAGGAAGTTCCAGGCGATCCTGCCGATCCGCGGCAAGTTGATCAACGTGGAGAAGGCCCGGCTCGACAAGGTGCTGGAGAACCGCGAGATCCGGACGATGATTACGGCGGTCGGCACCGGCATCGGCTCCGGCGAGGGCGAAGGGGCGTTCAACATTGAGAAGCTGCGCTACCACAAGATCATCATCATGACGGACGCCGACGTGGACGGCTCACACATCCGCACCTTACTGCTGACGTTCCTGTACCGGCAGATGCCGGACCTGGTGAAGCAGGGCTACGTCTACATCGCGCAGCCGCCGCTCTACAAGGTCACGCGCAAGAAGCGGGTCGAGTATATCGACGACGATGCGCAGATGACGAAGATGCTGCTTGGTCTCGGATCGGAGGATGTGCGCCTGCGCAGTCTGGAGAACGACAAGGAGGTGGCGAAGAAACAGTTGGCCGAGATCCTGGAGTTGCTGCAGTCGCTCGACAAGTACGCGCGGGGGATTCATCGGCACGGCGGCGACTTTTCCAATTATCTGGAGCAGCGGGACAAGAAGAAAAAGTCGCGCCCGAGCCATCTCGTGAAGATCTGGGAGGGCAACGATGAGACGGTGCATTATTTTCAAAGTGAGGCCGCCTTGGCTAAGTTCGGCAAGGCCAACCCGGACCTTGGGCTGTTTGGCGACCACGACGAGGAGAACGGCGAAGCGCTCGGCCAAGTGGAGGAGGAAGCCGCCACTGATGAGGCCACGCCGGTCAAGCGCGGCCGCAAGGCCAATAAGAAGGAGGGTCCGCGGCGCCGGGCACGCCATGTGGAGCTTCATGAGCACACGGCCGTTGAGGAAATCCTGGCCAAGCTCAACCGCAAGGGGTTGAGCGTGGAGCATTACTCGGCGCAGGACGAGCCGCTTTTCGAGATTCACCATGGCGACACCGGCAACGGCGACGTTCGCAGGCTCTTTTCCATCTCGGAAATCTTGGAGGCGGTCATGGACATCGGTCGAAAGGGCCTTCAAATCCAGCGATTCAAGGGCCTTGGCGAGATGAACGCGAAGGAGCTGTTCGAGACGACCATGGCGCCCGAGACGCGCAAGCTGCTGCGCGTGGAGGAGTCGGACGCCGTCGAGGCGGACGAGATGTTCACCAGGCTGATGGGCGAGGAGGTCGAGCCGCGCCGGCATTTCATCCAGGAAAACGCACTGAATGTACGTAACTTGGATATTTGACCCGAAAGAATTTTTAGAAACTCATGGCAGATTCCAAGGACAAGGATCCATTACCCGCAAGCAACACTCCGTTGTTTGCGGCCAGTGAGAAAATCCAGAAGATCAATGTCGCGGACGAGATCAAGAATTCGTTCCTAGACTACTCGATGTCGGTGATTATTTCGCGCGCGTTGCCGGATGCGCGAGACGGGCTCAAGCCGTCGCAGCGCCGCATCCTGCTCGCGATGCACGACTTGAACCTCTCGCCTGGGCGCCATTACCGCAAGTGCGCCAAGATCTGCGGCGACACCAGCGGCAACTACCACCCGCA
>CAYWMH010000406.1:0-1824 GCA_964459315.1 uncultured Verrucomicrobiota bacterium | reverse complement strand
GCACGCCCCGTCGTTGGAGAAGCCGAGCGGCCACTCCGGCCCCGCGTCCCGGACCGACGCCTCCGTGGCGGCTTTTTGGCGCGCCGCTTTTGCCCGCGCCGCTTTTGCCCGCTTGTGCTTGGAGTTGTGGTTGAAGCCGCGTCCCGCCCGTCGCCGCTGGCGCGGCCACGGCGCCTTGACGACGGCGCGGAAGCAGCCGCGGCCGGTGCCATCGGCGTCGAGCTGGCAGCTGGCCGGGGGGGGCATCTCCCGCTTCGGGTTGCCGTGGAGCGCCAGGCACCCGCCCACATGTCCGAGCTGCTTCAAGCCGCAGATGGCCTTGTCGACGCTGCGCAGGTCGTTGTTGTCAAGTCGGAGCACGCGGAGCAACTTCAGCGTGAACAGCGCGGGCGAGAAGTACTCGAGGTTGTTGTTCGACAGGGTGAGCTCCTCGAGGTTCACCAGCGTGCCGATGGCCGCTTCGAGCACGACGAGGTGGTTGGACGAGAGGTTCAGCACGCGCAGCTGCTTGAGCTGGAAGAGCGCCTTCGGGAGGAACGCGAGGCCGCAGTTGGAGATGTCGAGCTCGCGCAGGTTCGGGTGGCCTACGCACGCGGCAGCGACGTCATGGACGTTGCGCCCCCCCTCGCCGAGAGAAACGCGCCGCAGCTCGCGAGGCTCACCCGCTCGTTTCGTAGCCGCCGCCGGCGCCGCCGCCGAATCGTCGCTGAGCTCCGTCGAATCGCCACAGGATTCGGTCCAGCCTCCGGTCGCCGCTGTCGAATCGCCACCGCCTCCGGTCGGGCTGTCGGGGTCATCCGTGGTTTTTCTTTCGCCGGAGGAACGCCCCCACGTTCTGAGGCCCTCTATGGTGTGGTACTTCTCGACCTCGTGGGGAAGAACCCCAGGCGTAGCTTTGGCCACCTTGCCAAACCGGAACCTCCCGTTCGACCCCGTGGGCACGCGGTTACCGCTGACCCACCAGCTCTCGCGCGGACTACGCACGTCCCCGTCAACGAGGGAAAGAATGTCGATGTCGTGCACGAACAGCCACTGGTCCTCGGCGCGGAAGCCCCGGTAGCCCGGGTCACGAAAGCGGTCGGCGTTTGGCGACCGCCGGTGGTACACCGGGGCGCCGCCCGGTGCCCGTTTGTCGGCCATGAGGTGGAACGGTTCCCCGGGATAGTCGGCGTTCATGACCCAGAGGTTGTACCCGTTGTTGTCGAAGACAGGGAGCGTGATCGTCGCTGCTGAGCGCGACGCGGCGGCGTCCCACGCGGCGGCGGCCGCCGCGGCCGCGTCGGTCGCGGCAACCACGACGCTTTGCGTCGATGGCGCCGCGCTGAGCAGCCGCGTGGCGGTCCGCGGAGGACGCGATTCCTCTTGCGACGGCCCTGCTGCCGCAGCCGGGTCGAGGCCACCGCGGTTGAGGCCACCGCGGTCGAGGCCACCGCCGTCGCCGTCGGACTTCATGTCCGTCGCCCCGGTCGCGCTTGTGTGTATGTGGCCGAGCCCTGCCTCGAGCGCCGCCATCCCATCGTCTGGGCCGTCCGGGTCGTCGGTGTCCATAGCGATCGCCCGTAAACGCCGGAAGGAAAAAGATGCGATTGCAAGGAAAAATGATCTCCCCGCAGGGCCGCCTGCACCCGAGGCCACTGCGTGCAGTTTTTCCCTTAGCTTTTCGCGATGCGGTCCTCCTCGGCGCTAATATTTTGCAGGCGCCTTGTCCTGACCACCCTTAATGCGCCGTTTACGGAGGTTCACCCCGTCTCGCTTCCTCTCGTCCACGAACGTGGCCTCGGCGTCCTTCGCGGCGCTAATGGCGTTGGAGGCGCTGGCGCGTTG
>CAYWMH010000405.1:0-1835 GCA_964459315.1 uncultured Verrucomicrobiota bacterium | reverse complement strand
CAACGCCAGCAACACACCGTTCCGCGAGTACAAGCATTGGGTGCACGAGGGCGGCATCAGCTCGCCGCTCATCGCCCATTGGCCAGGTGGTATCGGCAAAAAACGCCACGGCAAACTTGAAAGCCAGCCCGGACACCTCATCGACCTCATGGCCACCTGCGTTGACCTTGGCCAAGCGGCCTACCCGGAAAAAGTCGGCGACACGGCGATCGTCCCTCTGCAGGGCGTCTCGCTCGCGCCAGCCTTCAACGGCAAGAAAATCGCCCGCAAAAACCCGATCTACTGGGAGCACGAAGGCAACCGCGCCATGCGCGACGGCAAATGGAAACTTGTCGCCAAGGGCGCAAACGGCTCGTGGGAACTGTACGCCATCAAGACCGACCGCACCGAGTTGAACAACCTCGCCGAAAAACGCCCGAAGCGACTGCAGCGCATGGCAGCCCAGTGGGAAAGCTGGGCCGTCGCCGCCCTGGCCAAGCCGTGGCCTTGGGGCAAAAATAGAAAGTAAACGATTGAGTCCCAAAGCGGCGCGCAGCGCCGCACTCCATGTCGCTGGCGCGATTATTGAACCTTCCCCTGTGGCCCTCTACGATTAAACGAACTGTCCCTACCCTTTCACCTCGAGGTAGGCGGCAATTTCGCTGATGAAGAGTTTGCCGAACTTCGACTTCTTTTTTTCACCGACACCGGAGATGAGCCCGAACGCCGCAAGCGTCGCAGGGCAGTCCCGCGCCATTTCCCGCAGGGCGACATCGCCGAAAATCATGTACGGCGGCACGCCCTCCTTCACCGCCAACTCAAGGCGCAGTTCGCGCAATCGCTCGAACAACATCTCGTCGCACTCGATCTCCCCCGCCCGCTCGCTGCGGATTCGCTTCTCCCGACTCTTCGGCTTGGCCACGACGGGGCGCGTCAACTCCAGCGGCTCCGTGCTGCGTAGCCATTCGCGGCCCTCCGGTGTCAACTCGACCACGCTCATCCGGCCGGAAGTCAACTGCGCAAGGCCAAGCCGCATCAGCTCGCGACCGATCGCCTTCCACTCGTCCCGGCCAAATTCGTCGCCGATGCCGTGGGTGGAAACCTGATCGTGCCCCCACTTGCGGATGGCCTCCGTGTCCGCGCCGGTGAGCACCTCGACGACATGGTTTAACCCAAAGCCAAAGCCGCTCCGTTCGCGGATGCGATAAATGCAGGCGAGGAATTTTTGAGCCGCCTCCGTGCCGTCGAATGTCTCCCTCGGCTCAAGGCAGTTGTCGCACGCACCGCAGTTGTCGTCCGTGAACGACTCGCTGAAATAATCGAGCAGTGACCGGCGGCGGCAGTCGCTGGTTTCGGCAAAGTGAACCATCTTTTGCAACAGGTCGCGGGCGACTCGCTGCTCCTGTTCCTCCGTTTTTTCCTCGATGAAACCGATCTGCTTGGCGACGTCCGAGGCATTGAACAGCAGCACGCAGTCGGCCGGCAATCCGTCGCGTCCTGCCCGGCCGGTCTCCTGGTAGTAGCCCTCGATGTTCTTCGGCAGATCGTTATGGATCACGAACCGCACGTCCGGCTTGTCGATGCCCATGCCAAACGCGATCGTCGCACAGACAACCTGCACCTCGTCGCGGATGAACGCCTCCTGGTTTTTCGCGCGCACATCGGCGTCCAGCCCGGCGTGATACGGGACCGCCCCGATCCCCTGCCCATCCAGTCGCTTGGCCAGGCTCTCGGCGCCGTTGCGGCTGGCGCAGTAAACGATGCCGCTCTCGCCGGTGTGCCGCTTGGCGACATCCAGCACCTGCCGCAGCGGCTGATTGCGCGGGATGACCCGGTACGTCAGGTTGGCCCGGTTG
>CAYWMH010000404.1:0-1837 GCA_964459315.1 uncultured Verrucomicrobiota bacterium | reverse complement strand
TCAACGGCGAGGTGGCCAAGCCGTTCATGCACTCCGGCACGATGCACGTCTTCGCGATCAGCGGACTCCACATCACGATGATCGCCGCGATCCTTGTCCAGTTGATGCGGTTCGTCCGGTTGCCACGTGCCGCGTGCTGGCTGCTGCTGATCCCGATGCTTTGGTTTTATGTCGCTGTCACCGGTTGGCAGGAGTCGGCCGTGCGCTCGTCGGTCATGGTGACCATCGTGGCGCTGGGCTGGATCCTCAAGCGTCCCGGCGACCTTGTGAACTCACTGGCCGCGGCCGCCGTGCTGATTTTACTTTGGGAGCCCCAACAGTTGTTTCTGACCGGATTCCAGCTTTCGTTCTGCGTCGTGTTGTCCATTGCGATGTTTGCCCTGCCGCTGCAGGAGCGGATCCGAAACCGGCTGCAACCCGACCCGTTGCTGCCGCCGGAGCTGTGGCCGTGGGCGTCGCGTTTCGTGGTTCACATCGTGACGCCGCTGTTGGCCGTGTCCGCGGCGGCCTGGCTGGGCTCGCTCCCGTTGGCGGCCTCGACGTGCAACCTGTCTACACCGGGGACACTGCTCGGCAATGCACTCAGCGGGCCGTTCGCCGGGGCCACGCGGGCCGCCAGCCTGGGTTGCCTGATTTGCGCCGCCTGGCTGCCGTTCGTCTCTGGGCTGTTCGCCCACAGCGCCTGGCTGGGAATGTCCGGGATGATCGGGCTCAGCGAACTCGCGGCGGCGTTGCCGCTGGGGCATTGGTACATTGCCGCGCCGCCCGCTTGGCTGATGCTGATTTATGTGGCGGCGCTGGCCGTGTGGGCGTTGCCGTTGATGTTGAAAACTAAGCGCTTTGGGACGCTGGCACTGGTTGGCTTGGCCTTTGTCCTGTTTGCGGTGGAGAGCTTGGCCAAGCGCGGCGAGTTCAGGCTGACGGTGCTGCCGCTCGACAGCGGTTCCGCTCTTTACGCCGTGCCGCACGATGCCAAGCCGTTGCTGCTCGACTGCGGCAACGACTCCGGTGGCCGGTTCACCGTGGTGTCGTTCTTGCGGACGCGCGGCTACGATGCCCCACCGTGGGCCGTGGCCACGCACGGCGACCGTCACCACGTGCAGGGCTTCGGCAGCTTGGCCAATGAGATGGGCTGGCCGGTGATGTTCATCAACCCGACCAAGTTCAACTCACCATATCACAAGGCCCTGTTGGAGGGCTTGAGCGACTCCGGTCGGCCGCCGGTCGTTGCTGCGCGTGGCAACGTGATCGCCGGCTGGGAGATGCTGCATCCGCCAAGCGGTGACCGCCTGCCCAAGGCCGACGACAACGCGACCGTGCTTGCCCGCGAGGTGCACGGCGTGCGCCTGCTGCTGCTCTCCGACCTCGGCGAGGCGGGGCAGGCGGCCCTGCTCGAAAGCGGGCAGGAACTGCGGAGCGACCTCGTGGTGGCGTCCGTGCCCGGTGTCGGCGAGCCACTTGGCCAAGCGCTGCTCGCGGCGATTAACCCGAAGGCGATCGTCATCAGCGCTGGGACGTATCCGTACGCCGAGATGCCGTCGCCCGCGCTGCTGGAGCGCTTGGCCAAGCGGGGGGTGCCGGTGTTGAACACGCTGACCGACGGCGGCATCGAGTTCACCATCCGCCGAACCGGCGAGTGGCATATTCAGTCGATGCACGGCCGCAAAGCCACCGGCCCGGATAAAGAACTGAAAACTTGATGTGAAAACTCCCTGATCAGCGCCCGAGCAGCTTGCCCATGCCAGGCATCGCGCCCATGCCGCCGCCCATCTTGGTCATCATCTTCTGGAACTTGCCCATTTTCTTCATCATTTTCTGCATCTCGCCGAACCGCTTG
>CAYWMH010000403.1:0-1839 GCA_964459315.1 uncultured Verrucomicrobiota bacterium | reverse complement strand
TGAAGGCCAGCGTACGCTGCCGGTCGGGCAACGCCGCCAAGCTGCCAAGCCAACGCAGCATCGCGGCGGCGCGTTCCTGCTGCGGCTTGGCCACCCGCAAGGTCACGAGCGTCTGAACGGCGACTGGTTGGAGCGGCGTGGAGATCGCATCAATCGCGTCGAGCCAAGCGACGGGGGCGGGGTTGACCGACGCGGATGCCATTGCGGCCAAGCCGGTGAGGCGGGATCGCTTTGATTGTGATGCATCACCCACTCCGCTGGCCAATAGCGACTGGATCGCCGGGGCGGTCGCGAGCTTGGCCAAGCGAACCGCGAGCGCCTCGCTCTCTGCTGCTGTGACGACGGCACTTAACGCACCGGCGTAATGTGCGGCCAGCGCCTCGCCCCAATCCGGATGCCGGTCACAAATCCACTCCGCCGCCCCGCGCAACTTGGCATCGTGCGACGTTAGTAACGGCAGTACATCCGCCGCCGCCAATCGCCCACCCTCCATTTGGTCCAGCGCGGTCAGCGCCACGCGCAGCGCCCCCGGCCGCTTGGCCAAGCGCGTGAGTGGCACCGCATCCGGCTGGCCAATCTCGATCAGCGCATAGGTGACCGAATGCTCGAGCGTACGATCCATCGGCTCGTCGGCGAGCGCCAGCAACGGGGTGACCGCGCGCGGCGAACCGATCCGACCCAGCGCCTCGGCGGCCGCGCGGCACACCGGCGGCATGGCGGTTCTAAGGAGGCGAATCAGGCCGTCGACCGCACCAGCGTCCCGGTGCAACCCGGCCGAGTGCGCCGCCGCCTGCTGAACATCCGGAGCCATATCGGCCAAGGCAGCCCGAGTCGCAAGGCGCGCGCCGTCGCCCTCGATACGGCTAAGCGCCCAGACTGCGTTTTGCCGTCCCGGCACGCTTCCCCGCCGCAGCCGCTTGGCCAAGGCGGGAACGGCGGCCTTGCCGCGCTTGGCCAAGGCGACGATCGCGCGGCGGTGTACCACCGGACGCACGTCGTCGAGCCGCGTGACGAGCCGCTCTACGGCGGTGTTCGCCCAGTTCAACCTCTCTCCGCGCGGGTCGGCTGGCGGCTTGGCTCCCGTTTTCTTTACTCGGTAGATCGCGCCCAGGATTTCCGGCCGCCAGAACTGCGATGTCGGGCAACAAAGCTTGTACCAGCCGCCGGTGTCGAGCACGAGCAGGCTCCCGTCGGCGTCCTCCAGCACGTCGGTCGGGTGAAAGTCGGCGTTGGTCGTGGCCAGAAAATCGGAGTCGATCGTCCGGAACGTCGAGCCGTCCGGGATGAGTTCGTGCCGCTGCACACGGTTCAAGTTGAACTGACAGGAAAACAGGTTGCCGGTGAAGCCGTGGCCGAACACGGCCGACTCGTAAAGTTCCAGCCCACACGGCGCGGCCGGACCGAGGTGGGCCAACACCGGCATCAGTTCGCCGGTGCGCGGATGGTTGTTCAGCACACCGTGCCGCTTGCCGTAGACGCCGCCGTATATGGCGTGGATCAACCCGTCGCGCCGGCCGCCGGCGGGGTGCTGCAAAAACGTCGTCGTGAAGATGCGTTCACCGGTGGGGGTGAACACAACATCCACCGGGTTGTCCATCCCACCGGTCATCACCGGCTCGTGCGGGCCGCCCGACGGTTGGCGGCGGAAAATATGCGCCGCACTCGTCACCCGCTCGGCGCCACGGAACGCCGCATACCGCTGCTCCGCGAATGCGCCCTTGCACCAGTAAATCCATCCGTCACGGCCGAGGTACGGCCCGTGCAGGTCGTTGGCACAGCCAGTGAGCGTGGCCTCGAACCACTCCTGACGCTCGTCGGCCACGCCGTCGCCGGCGGTAT
>CAYWMH010000402.1:0-1850 GCA_964459315.1 uncultured Verrucomicrobiota bacterium | reverse complement strand
TGCCGGCGCGGGCGGTGCGGCCGATCCGGTGGATGTACGTCTCCGCCTCGGTCGGTAAATCGTAGTTGAATACGTCCGTGATCCCGTCGACGTCGATCCCCCGCGCTGCGATATCGGTGGCAACCAGCACCTTCACCGTGCCTTCGCGGAACTGCTCCAGCGCCCGGGTTCGCGCTGCCTGAGTCTTGTTGCCGTGAATCGGCGCCGCGGAAATCCCCGCCCGCTCCAGCCGCTCGCAGACACGGTTCGCCTTGTACTTCATCTGCGTGAAGACGATCGCGCGTCCCACCTCTGGGTCACGAAGGAGCGCCACGAGCAGGTCGTCCTTCTGGTCCCGGTCGACGTAAAGCAGCCGCTGGCAAATCTTTTCCACCGTCGGCTGCTCGGGATTGATCGTGACCCGGGCCGGGTCGACCAGCAGCCGCTTGGCCAAGGCCTGCACAGCTGGCGGAAGTGTCGCGGAGAAGAAGCCGGTACGCCGCTCGCGCGGCAGCTTGGCGATGATGCGCTCGACGTCGTGGATGAATCCCATGTCCAGCATACGATCCGCCTCGTCGAGGATGAAGGTCTTCACGCTGTCCAGTTTCACGAACCCCTGCCCCATCAGGTCGAGCAGGCGGCCCGGCGTGGCGACGACGATGTCGACCCCCCTGTTCATCGCCTTTTCCTGCGGGTTCTGACCCACGCCGCCAAAGATCACCGTGTGGGTCACCTGCAAAAACCGGCCGTACGCCGTGATGCTGTCGCCGATCTGCGCGGCCAACTCACGCGTCGGCGCAAGGATCAGCGCACGGGGGCGGCGGCCTTCCGGGCTGCTTTTCTCGGCGGCCAACTCCTGCAGCAGCGGGATCGTGAACGCGGCGGTTTTGCCGGTGCCGGTCTGTGCGCTGCCGCACAAGTCCCGTCCATCGACCTGCGGCGGGATGGCCTGCGCCTGCACCGGCGTCGGCGTGGCGTAGCCCTCCTTTTTCAGCGCGTGCTGAATCTCCGGGATCAGCGAATCGAAAATGCCCTCCATCCCGAGCGCCTCCATCGGCTCGGCGATTTTTCGGGGCTGCGGCTTCCGGGACGGACGGAATTTCTCGTCGCGCGCCCCGGCTGGCCTGCCCCGTTTTCGCGCTTTGCCACCGGCAAAGCGGCCACGTTTTTTGTCGCCCCGGTTGCGGGACTTCCTCTCTGTCATGTTTTGTTATGCAATCAAGCCGGCGATCCGTTCATCTATAATCCCTACCGGCTTGAGTTAGAGGAAAATGAGCCGCGTGATGCGCGGCCTCGAAGTGAGCCTGGCTGGCTGGAAACCGGGGGATGTTGGCCTCCTGCTTAACCGCCAAGCGATCAGACGACGAAGCTGCCTTGCAGCCGGACCGATGTCAAGCGCCGTCTGGCCAAGCGGTGGGAAAATGGTGTAGCCATGCGGAATCGAACCGCAGACCTTCGCATTGCGAACGAGTCTTTTTTGTTGCGATCATCAAACCTCCGATTAGAAGACAAAACACTACGATGCTTTAGTCATTAGTCCCACACCTCAACAGCACCACGGCTGCGATTGCTGTGAGCAGGAGGTGTTTCATTTTCAACGGCTTCTCAGCTGGAGCTAGCAAGGGCTGACTCAACAGCTGCAAGCAATTCTTTAGGCTGATTAGTTCCAATTCGGTATTTGCGTTCGTTTTTGAGCTGAATTTCAATAGCATCGAATCCTGACACATTGTAGAGCCACCCGCCTCGAATCTTCCTGATACCAAAACCGTTATACCATCGATTCTGAACTATGCTCGCGCTGCTGATGTCACCAATGGGAAATTGCTTCCGAATTAAGCCAACACCGAATGAAAGGGCAATATCGCTTCGCG
>CAYWMH010000401.1:0-1865 GCA_964459315.1 uncultured Verrucomicrobiota bacterium | reverse complement strand
CACAACGGCCGGTTGCGGTTCGAGGCGCTGGAAAAGGCCGCTGACGAGGACAGCGTTGGGAGGGTTGCCGGGGCGCAGGCCGAGATTGACTTCTGCCGAAAACACCGTGGCATTGTTAGCCTGTTGCTCGATGCTAAGGAGCGGGGCGAACTGCCGCTGCGCATCACCCACAACGACACCAAGATCGACAACGTGCTGTTCGACCGCGACAGCGGCGAGGTGGTCTGCATCGTCGACCTCGACACGGTGATGCCTGGGCTGGTGCACTACGACTTTGGCGACATGATGCGCACGCTCACCAGCCCGGCCGACGAGGATGAGCGCGACCTCGTCAAGGTGACCATGCGAATGGATTATTTCGAGGCCTTGGCCAAGGGCTACCTTGCCGAGGCGGATGGGTTCCTGACCCGGGCTGAGCGGGATCACCTCGCGATTTCCGGCAAGGTCATCACGCTCATCCTGGGCATCCGCTTCCTGACCGACCACCTCAACGGTGATACATATTTCCGCGTACACCGCGAGGAGCAGAATCTCGACCGTGCCCGGGTGCAGTTCCGGCTGTTCGAGTCAATGCTGAAGCAGGAGGAGGCGATGAAGTCGGTGATCACCGCGCTGGGCTAACCGGCATTGGTCAGGCGATCCTCTGCTTGGTCAAGCGGCTCCGGCGAGGCGTCCCGCAGGCGCGCCACGATTGCTGGCAGCGGCCCGAGCACCCGGTCCACGTCCGCCTCCGTGTTGTCCTGCCCCAGGCTGAAGCGCAGCGATCCTTTCGAGCGCAACAACGGCACGCCCATGGCCTGCAACACGTGCGACGGCTCGATCGAGCCGGTGGTGCAGGCCGAGCCGCTCGAGGCGCAGATGCCTTCCCGGTCGAGCAGCAGCAGGATCGCCTCCGCCTCGACACCATTGAAACCGATGTTGGTCGTATTCGGCAGCCGCGGCTCGCCGCCGCCGTTCCGTACGGAACCGGGGATAGCTTGCAGGATGCCGCGCTCGAGCCGGTCGCGCAGGGCGCGTACCCGCGTGTTTTCGTCGTTGATGTGGCCCAACGCCAACTCGGCCGCCTTCCCGTAGGCGACCATGTTGGCAACGTTCTCGGTGCCGCCGCGCTGGCCGCGTTCCTGCCCACCGCCGATGATGTGCGGCTCAAACGGCGAGCCCGGCTTGACGTACAGCAGGCCGATGCCCTTGGGCGCGCGCAGCTTGTGGGCGGAGAGGGAGAGAAAATCGACGCCGAGTTGCTGCACGTCGATCGGTAGTTTGCCGGCGGCCTGCACGGCGTCGGTGTGGAACAGGACGCCGTGGCTTCGGCAGACCGCTGCCAATTCCTCCACCGGGAACAACACGCCGGTTTCGTTGTTCGCCCACATGAGCGACACGATGGCCGTGTCGGGCCGAATCGCGGCCTGCAGTTCGCACAGGTCGATCCCGCCGTCGAGGTCGACCGGAAGAAACGTCGTCTCGTAGCCGCGTTTCTCGAGCAGGCGGCACAGCTTGATGTTGGCCGAGTGCTCGACGGCCGAGGTGATGATGTGCCGCTTGGCCGGCTGGCAATGAAGCGCGCTTTGGATGGCGGTGTTGTTGCTCTCGGTGCCGCAACTGGTGAAGACGACGTGGCGCGGGTCGGCGCCGATCAGCTTGGCCACCTGTCCGCGCGCCGCCTCGATCATACGCGCCGGCTCGGTGGCCAGGTCGTACGCGCTCGACGGGTTGCCCCAATGCTCGGTGAGGCACGGCAACATCGCCTCGACGACCTCGGGCGCGACCCGTGTCGTGGCGTTGTTGTCGAGATAAACCAGTCGTTCGTTGCTCATCGGCTTGGACAAACGCTTGAACGGACAAAACTAAAAATTAAAAAACAAAAC
>CAYWMH010000400.1:756-1868 GCA_964459315.1 uncultured Verrucomicrobiota bacterium | reverse complement strand
GGTGACAACCTGACCACGGTGGAACTGAAACAAATACTTGAGGCAATCGTCTTCTCGGCCCAAAAGCCGATGAGCATCGGTGAACTGCGCGCGCTGCTCCGCGACACGCCGGAGAAACTGCCGGACGAGGAGGAACTAACCGCGCCGTTCGCCAAGGCAACCGCGCGCGCCGTCGAGAAAGCACTCGAGGAACTCACCCTCGAGCACGACAACGCCAACCGCAGCTACCGCCTCGCCTGCGTCGGTGGGAACTGGCAATTCGTCACGCGGCCTGAGTACGCCCCTTGGCTCCAGGTGCTCGTTGGGGCCAAACCGCGTCCGCCAAAGCTCTCGAACCCCGCGCTCGAGACGCTCGCGATCATCGCCTACCGCCAGCCAATCACCCGCTCGGAAATGGAGCAGATTCGCGGCGTCGCCGTCGATGGCGTTGTGCAGACCCTGATCGAGCGCGAACTGATCGAAGTACGCGGAGAAGCAGATGCCCCTGGCCGGCCGCGTCTCTACGGCACCACTTCGTTCTTCCTCGAGCATTTCGGCCTCAGTGGCTTGGAGGAACTCCCCGCCGCCGACGAGCTGCGGCGCATTCAGCTGGAACTGACCACCGTGCCCAACGACAATTCACAGGAACAACTCCCCCTCGACAAAGAGAACGGAGATGACAACGATGACCCGGACGATGAAGATCCGGAGGAGGAGGAGGACGACGAATAACCGCCCATGAGCCTCGAGGAACATCGCAAGGCCATCGACGGCATCGACAAGAAACTGGTGCGCCTGCTCAACGAGCGCACCGGGCACGCGTTGGCCATCGGCGCGATCAAGCTCGAGGCCGGCGAGGAAATCTACGCACCGCACCGCGAGCGGCGTATCTTCGAGCGCTTGGCCAAGCTCAACGACGGGCCAATCCCGGACGAGTCGATGCGGGCCATCTACCGCGAGATCATGTCGTGCTCCCTCTCGCTCGAGAAATCCCTCACCATCGCCTACCTCGGCCCGGAGGCCACCTACACCCACCAGGCCGCCATCCGGCGCTTCGGCTCGAGCCTGCGCTACACGCAGCAGAAAACCATCAAGGACGTCTTCGACGAGGTGCAAAAGGACCGGGCCGACTA
>CAYWMH010000400.1:0-746 GCA_964459315.1 uncultured Verrucomicrobiota bacterium | reverse complement strand
TGGCCCAGTGCCGGGGCTGGAAGCAGCAGAAACTGCCGACGGTCGAGGTCATCGAGGCCTCATCCACCACCCGCGCCGCGGAGAAGGCCGCCGAGGACAAGGCCGGCGCCGCCATTGCCGGGTCGCTCGCCGCAGAGCGGTACAACCTCGAGATTGTCGACCACAACATCCAGGACAACGCCGCGAACGCCACCCGCTTTTTCGTGCTCGGCCGCAAGTGCGGCGCCTCCACGAAGAACGACCGCACCAGCCTCGTCATCGGCATCGAGGACAAGGTCGGCGCACTGCACGAGGTCATGGGGCCGTTCCGCAAATACCGCCTCAACATGACCCGCATCGAGTCCCGCCCCAGCAAGCGCAAGGCGTGGGAATACTTGTTTTTCATCGACTGCGACGGCCATTACAAAGACAAAAAAGTGGCCAACGCCATCGAGGAACTCGAGCGCATCAGCCGCTTCGTCAAGATCCTGGGCTCCTACCCCAATGGGGACTGATCTGACTACCTGACTATATGTCGCACGTAAAACGAGCCCGTGAGGTGTTTGACGTCGAACTGGCTGCAGTCAAGGCGGTGCGCTCGCGCCTGACCAAGTCGTTCGACGAGGCCGTCAGGCTGATCGTCGCCGCCCTGGCCAAGCGGCATAAGATCGTCGTCCTCGGCGTCGGGAAGGCCGGCAACATCGGCCGCAAGAGTGCCGCCACCTTCACCAGCACCGGCTCACCCGCCGTGCTGCTCGACACCGTCG
>CAYWMH010000399.1:0-1882 GCA_964459315.1 uncultured Verrucomicrobiota bacterium | reverse complement strand
CTAGCCACTGCAGTACTGCGCTCAGAGGCCACAGCGATTCTTGATGCAGCAGACCGTACTGCTTGGCGAAGCTCAGTCAAGCCAACCATGCCGGGCTGTTTCTGCTTTTGCCTTTGGCCAAGCGGGCTGGTAGGTTGCCGCGCCTGCCTGCCCGGGCGGTTTCCCACGATGGAGTACAAAAAAACGTTGAATCTGCCGCAGACGGATTTCCCAATGCGAGCCGGCCTTGTGCAACGCGAGCCGGAGCGCTTGGCCAAGTGGTATACGGACGGCCTGTACGAGCAGATCCAGAAGCGGCGCGACGGCGCGGAGCGTTTTCTGCTGCACGACGGCCCGCCGTTTGCCAACGGAGATGTGCATATCGGCACGGCGCTGAACAAGATTCTCAAGGACTTCATTCTAAAGTACCAGACGCTGCGCGGCAAACAGGTCCCGTACGTTCCGGGCTGGGACTGCCACGGACTGCCGATCGAGTTCAAGGTCACGCAGCAGATGCGAAAGGACGGCAATACCGATGCGACGCCGGTGACGATCCGCAAGGCGTGCGAGGAGTATGCGTTGGGCTTTATCGACACACAGCGCGAGCAGTTCAAGCGGCTCGGCGTGCTTGGCGAATGGGATAACCCATACCTCACGCTGAACCCGGCCTATGAGGCAGAGGAACTTCGGCTGTTCGCCGATCTCGTTGAAAAGGGATTTGTTTATCGCGGCAAGAAGCCGGTCTACTGGAGCATCCCGTGTCGAACGGCTTTGGCCGAGGCGGAGGTGGAATATCAGAACCACATCAGCCAGAGTGTGTATGTAAAATTCCCGATCGTGGGTGAAACCAACATGCACCTGTTGATCTGGACCACCACGCCATGGACACTCCCGGCCAACCTCGCAGTCGCATACAATTCACGGTTCGACTACCAACTCATTCGAGTCGGCGAGGAGGCGCTGCTTGTCAGCGTGCCGCTGCTCGACACGGTCGTTGAGAAGTGCAGTTGGGCGGGGAACTTCGAGATCTTACGCACGGTGCAGGGCGATCAACTCGCCGAAATGGAGTATCACCATCCGTTTTGCAACCGCACGGGCAAACTTTTCGCCGGCGATACCTTCGTTGATGATAGCGCAGGCACCGGGCTGGTGCATGTCGCCCCAGGGCACGGCCAGGATGACTACAACCTCGGCCGCATGAACGGTCTGCCGATTTACTCGCCAGTGGATGACACCGGTTGCCTCACCCGCACAGCCGATCTACCGGAAGAGCAGCAGATTCCCGACGAGCTAATCGGCAAACAGATTCTCGAGCGCAACGGCCGTTGCGAAGCTAACGACGCCGTTATCGAGCAGCTCAAGGCCGGCAACAAGCTGGCATTTGAGGAGCGTTACGAACACAGCTACCCGCACTGCTGGCGCAGCAAGTCGCCGGTGATCTTCCGCGCGATGGACCAATGGTTCGTCAACATCGACCACGATGGCTTCCGGAACAAGGCGCTGGCCGCGATTGACGGCGTCAACTGGGTTCCCGGCTGGGGCCGCAACCGTATCGAGGGCGCGGTCCAGTCGCGGCCCGACTGGTGCATCTCGCGGCAGCGCTCGTGGGGTGTGCCGATCCCTGCGTTTTACGACGCGCAGGGCGAGCCGATCCTCGACGCGCGCATCGTCCGCAACACCGCTGAACTCGTGCAGAAACACGGCTCAAATGTCTGGTTCGAGCGCGAACTGGCCGACCTTTGGGCCGCGGTCAAGCCGGCCGATTGGGACGGCACGGAGGCGGTCGGCAAATCCACCGACCCGCTCGATGTCTGGATCGATTCCGGATCGTCATCGCGTGCCGTACTGATGCCGCGCGACGAACAGGGCCGCCCAGGCGCCGAGACCGATACGCCCGACGCCT
>CAYWMH010000398.1:0-1889 GCA_964459315.1 uncultured Verrucomicrobiota bacterium | reverse complement strand
AGAGACTGCGATGGAGGTGTTGCGCGTTGCTGTTGCCAAGAAGCCGGCCGTTTGCGTCTCAGTGGTTAGTTTCATTTGTGCATTAGTGCCTGATGCCGCAGATCAAATTGCTGCCGAGGCAGTAAAATTGACCCCGCAGTACACAAAAGACATCGCCCGTGCCGCCGCCAAGGCTGCTCCGGCGAAAATCGACAAGATTACGATCGCGATCCTGAAGGCAACCAACGTTAAAAAACATCAGATGGTTTACAACACGGTTGTAGCTGCGGTGCCGTCGTTGTTCCGAACGGTGAATCAGGCTGTGCTCGCAGGTGGTAGTTCTGATTCAAAGGGTGTCGTCACCACAGTGAATTCCCCACTCGCTGCGCTTGGTGCAGACGGATCAGTGGCTGATTCGAGCGTCACATTCCCAGAAACCGACCCGACGCCGGTAAGCGCTGATGTGGGTGTTGATCCTGCGCGTTACAACGCGCCCTGATCAAAATCCTTTGTAACGATTTTTTAAAGCCCGCTTAACGGCGGGCTTTTTTTGTGTTAATCGTTGCTCCTGAGTCTATGCCGAACGCCTCGACGGACCTGATCATTCTCGATCCACAAGATAATGTGGCTACGGTGCGTCGTACACTTAAAAGCGGCACTTCAGTGTCTCCCGATGATGGTCGTGTTGAGTTAAGCCAGACCGTTCCAGGAGGGCACAAGGTCGCCCTGAAGCCGGTGGCTTCCGGTGGAGAGTTGATCAAGTATGGCCAGATCATTGGGTTTGCAAAGTCCAACATCGAGCCGGGGGAGTGGGTCCATACACATAATGTCGAATTGAGGGAAGTTGGTCGGGATTACGGCTTTTGCGAAAATACAACCGAACTGCCTGCGCTGGATGGAGATCAGGATACCTTTGGCGCCTACGCTCGGCCTGGTGGCCAGGCTGGCACCCGCAATTATATAGGCGTTATATCAAGCGTGAACTGTTCCGCTTCGGTGGCTCGGTATGTGGCCGACCACTTCCGGTCCAGCGACCTGAAGGGTGATTTTCCCAAAGTGGATGGCGTGGTTGCGTTCACCCATAAGGGCGGTTGCAGTTATGATCCAAACCATGGTCATGAGGTATTGCAGCGTGTCATTGCAGGGATGGCGCGACACCCGAACATTGGGGGGTATGTACTGGTCGGGCTGGGGTGCGAAGTCAACCAAGTTCCCAGTCTGGTGGAGAAGTATCACCTTGATCGCTTGCAGGAGGGGGAGCAGGCACCGGCGTTCTTAACCATACAGCAAACTGGCGGGGTACGAAAAACCGTCGAGTCAGCGGTCAAGGCGGTCGAAAAAATGCTGCCTAGTGTCAATGCCCAGCAGCGAACAAGGCAACCGGTTTCCAAACTCACGCTTGCAATGAACTGCGGTGGCTCGGATGCCAACAGCGGCATTTCGGCTAACCCCGCGCTAGGTGTTGCCTCTGACGAACTCGTGAGGCAGGGCGCGGCTTCCGTCTTTGGCGAGACTACCGAGAATTCCGGCGCGGAACATCTGCTCACCCGGCGCGCGGTGCCGCGAGAAGTCGGCGAGAAACTGGTTTCGCGGATTCGCTGGTGGGAGGAGCACACCGCAATGTTCGGCTCGACCATCGATAACAATCCTTCGCCGGGAAACAAGGACGGCGGCCTGACCACGATTTTCGAGAAGAGCCTCGGCGCGGTGGCCAAGGCGGGTCAGGCGCCGCTTTCCGCCGTTTACGGCTATGCGGAGCCGATTGAGGCTAGGGGCTTGTGTTTCATGGACACGCCGGGAAACGACCCGGTAAGCATGACCGGGCTCGTCAGCGGTGGCTGCAACGTTGGCGTGTTCACCACCGGTCGCGGCAGCGTGTATGGCTGCAAGCCATCGCCGTGCATCAAGAT
>CAYWMH010000397.1:512-1893 GCA_964459315.1 uncultured Verrucomicrobiota bacterium | reverse complement strand
AGCTTTGCAGCATCTCCGTGTTCACCACGCCGGGGCTGAGCGGCACGCAGGCCATACCGCTGGGCAGCTCGTCGGCCATCGCCTTGCTCAGGCCCTCGATGGCCCACTTGGTGGCGCAGTACGGCGCAACGTCGGGGGAGGTGCTGCGGCCCCAGCCGGAGCTGAGATTGACGATCACGCCGTGGTTGCGCTCGATCATCGCCGGGGCAAAGTGCCGCGTGACGTTGGCTACGCCCTTGATGTTGATGTCGATGACGGCGTCGAACTCCGCCGCAGGCACGTCGACGAGCCGGCTGTTGCGGTTGATGATCGCCGCGTTGTTGATCAGCAGGTCGGGCGCGCCGTGGGCGGCGAGCGTGCGCTTCGCCCAGTCGGCGACGGCGCGGTCATCGATGACGTCGACCGCAGCGATATCGTGCGGTTGGCCAAGCGCGGATTGCAGCGCGGCGACCGGGTCGGCGGAGCGGCCGCAGCCGATTACCGTGTGGCCCAGCCGGGCGAACTCCTCCGTCAACCCACGCCCGATGCCGCGGGTCACGCCAGTGATGACGATGCGCTTGGCCAAGGGGGAAAAGGGTTCAGGGCGCGATCGGCTGCAGCCGGACGTTGCGGATTCGTGTCACAGTCTGGAATGAAGTGATGCCGATCGGCACCGACAACTCGATCGGCCCGGGACGCAGCGCGATGGCGCGATCCTCGAGCAGCAAATCCACCGCCATCTCGTCGTCCACCCAGCATTGGATCTTGATCGGCGTCACGCGCACCCGGAACCGGTACCATCGGTTGTTCTCAAAATTCTTGAACGTCGCCGTCTCGTTTTCCGCGGCGTCCATGCCGTCGATGCTCGAGAGGCCGACGACCGTGCCGCCCCAGCCGCCGGGGATGAACGACGCATAAGTGTCGCCCACAGGGAAGGTCAGCCCGCAGAAAAAGTCGCTGCCGTCCACCTTCATCGCCTCGGCCGACAGCTCATAATTAGTGCGCGGGATGTCCTCGTGAGCGAGGTTGATGCCGGAGATCAGCTCGCCCATGGCGATGTGAATCTCGCCGTCCTTCACCTCGATCGCGCCGCCGCCGGCGAAGTCGGTGACCTCCCAGCCGGCGAGGTCGTTCCCGTTGAACAACGCGGTTCCACCGCCGCCCGTCGTGACGCAGCCCGAGCCCAGTGCAGCGATCAGCAAGCCAGCGAACACGGCTGCTCTTGATTCAAATATTCGTTTAAAAGGTTTCATAAGGCGGCGACCCACAAAATGGCGGTAACCCATGAATCAATTCAAGTCTTATTCCGGGAGATTTTTTCCTGAACAATTGGTTGCGAAATCTACGGCCTGCTTCCTCGGTTGATTCCTCAACCGGTTCGGCTTCTTCCACTGCATCGCCA
>CAYWMH010000397.1:0-502 GCA_964459315.1 uncultured Verrucomicrobiota bacterium | reverse complement strand
GAATCAGGAACGGAACAGTGATGGGAAGGATGTTCAGGATTGAGATAGAAAACCCTCGAGTTTCCGGGTGTCGGCGGCGAAACGGCGGATGCCTTCGGCCAGTTTCTCGGTGGGGCTGGCGTCCCGTGCAATGTGACCGGCGTATTCCATCTCGTCGTCGGCTTCCTCCACCGCATCGCCACCCGGCGATGTCTCCTCGGACCTATCCTGTTCCTGTGGTTCAAACGACTCGGCCAACATCTTGGTCAAGTCCAGTTGATCCAAGGGACCGTCAAGTCCCACTAGTCCGGCTTCTTTAGGGAGGCTTTCCGTTGCCTCTGCTACGTCTTCTGCCATGCTTATTCCTGCAAGTTAGGATTCTTTCCCGGTTCAAAAAAAACCGTGCCTGCAATAGACACGGTTCCGGCCGAAACGGCTAATCGATGTTTGACGGTTATGGTTGGTCTGTTAGCGTTTAGCGCGCATCAGGCCATGGCTTCCAAGAAAAAGACCGTTGAATTAC
>CAYWMH010000396.1:0-1908 GCA_964459315.1 uncultured Verrucomicrobiota bacterium | reverse complement strand
TCTCCCACTGCCGCAGCCTCATCATTGATCTTCACTGTTCCCACAAGCGTAGCCAGGGCATTCGGATGCACGACCGCATCCCCAAAACTTTCCCCTCCAAAAGTTGTCTGCCCGTATAAAAGAACAGAAATGGAACACAACGAGAGCGTTATGTTGAAGCACCTTCTATACAACTTTTTTAAAGGATTAATTAGTGGAGTCATGGTTCCTTGACAATTCAGTCTTTGTAATAAACCAGCTGCTTTGGTTAAAAATTAAGTTTTGTAAAACAAAAAGGAATGGAAAAAATTGCCCCTAACCAGCAGATAATCAAGAAAAAAAGTAGTTCAAAAACAACAAATTAAATTTAGTGATTGAGTCAACTGCAATCTACGTTGGGTGTCTAAAATAGCCGATATTTAAGTCTAAAAAGGTGTTTTCACTGCTCTAGACTTGGCGGGGGCGGTCTTTTTCAGCCGAATGAACACATGTACCGGTTCGCTCAACTTGAGGACACGCTTGGGCCAGACGTGGGAACCGAACCGGCCGGTGTCCACCAGTGGCTCGATCAGGGCCAAGGCCTCCGTGTCCGGCTGAAGGCGGAGGATGGAGCCGCTCACGTCGGCTGTGAGTTTTCCGGCTCGGAGACGGGCACCGGCCCACTTCCAGTCGCGTGATTTGAGGTCGAACGACTTGTCGGTGACCTTGTCATCTCGCTCGGAGGCGGCCTCGAGCGGGTATTGGCCGATGCAGTCGGAGATCGGCTTGCGCACCCATTTGTCGCCGACCTTCCAGCCAACCTCGACGCTCAGTTGCCCAGGCGGCTTGGCTCCGAGCAGGAGCAAGGCAGCGTGAATGTCGCTCGGACGCACCCTGGTGCTGAGAAAACTTTCGTGAACCTTACCAGTCTCGGTGACAAGGGCGTACTCGATGAGGCCGACAAGTTGGTTGACCTTGGCCGGGAATGCCACCACGCCGAGCTTGTCATCCACTGTAACGTCGCCCACTCGGTAAATGCCCGGGCGGATTTCCTTCACGCGCTGCTTGAGCCCAGAACTTGGCTCGTCGCCGGCCAAGTCCCATGCCCCCGGGCCAAGCGCCAATGCCAGCAGGCAAGCGATATGTCGGACGCGATTCACTTGGGCGCAGTGTTTCGGCTGGCGGCGGGCCTTTCAACCTCCAATTGCAGCACTTGGCCAAGCGCAAGCTCACATTGCGGTTGCGAAATGATGCCCAGCCCATACCCTGAGCGGCCGATGGATTCACCGGACATCCAATCGCTGGGCATCATCGCAGGGAGCCGTGAACTGCCGTTATTGGTCGCCCGCGAGGCGCGTCGCCAAGGCGTGCCGCGCATCGTCGCGGTGGCGTTTCGGGACGAGACATCGCCGGAGATCGAGTCGGTGGCCGACGAGGTGGAGTGGCTGCGGGTCGGCCAATTGGCCAAGCTGATCAAGGCGTTCAGCAACCGCGATGTGCGGCACTGCGTGATGGCGGGACAGATCGCGCCCAAGAACCTGTTCGAGTTTCGGCCCGACCTGAAGACGGCCGCGATGCTGTTTCGGTTGAAAGAGCGTAATGCCCACACGATTTTCGGGGCCATCGGCGACGAGTTGGCCAAGGGCGGCGTGGAACTGATTGAGGCAACCCCGTGGCTTGGCCAAGCGATGCCGGGGCCGGATTTCCACCTAGGCCCAAGATTGACGGCTCAGCAGCGGAATGACATCGCCCTTGGGCAACGCTTGGCCAAGGAGGTGTCACGGCTGGAGATTGGGCAGACGGTGGTCGGCAAGAAGGGCACCGTACTGGCGGCCGAAGGATTCGAGGGGACGGACGCCTGCCTGCGGCGCGGCGGCGAACTGGCCGGGCCCAAGGGCGGCGCCGTAGCGGTCAAGGTCGCCAAGGAAAACCACGATATGCGCTTTGATA
>CAYWMH010000395.1:0-1914 GCA_964459315.1 uncultured Verrucomicrobiota bacterium | reverse complement strand
TTAATTTTAGCGGTATCGATTTTTAGGTTCATCATTTTAAATTTTGTGTTTTGCGTTGCCCGCTGGCTGGAGACAGACGCCCGGGCCGCTGAAACATTCAAACGGACCGGGAGTGTAACCAGCGACTGCCCCCGGAGTAAACCGGGAAAACTCAAGGGGAGCACATGCGGGACGCGTGCGCCTTTCAACCAAAAATGCTACGGAACAACTTGATGCTCCTGGCAACCCCCTCGTCCGCCGGCGCCTTGCCCTCGAACTCCAGCGAGATATAGCCGCTGTAATTCACCCGGCGCAACATCGCTGCGATGCGCTTGTAGTCGAGGTCCAACGTGTACCATTCCCCACCGCCGTAGTAGGTCTTGGCCTGCACGAAGTCGGCCTTCGGCGCGATCTGCTCCAGCTTGGTGTACGGATCCTCAAGAAAGTTCCCGGTGTCCATCAGTAGCCCAAGCCACGGGGAGTCGATGGCATTGACGATCCGCAGCAGCCCCTCCGGCGTGCGGGTGAGGCCCCAATGATTTTCCAGCGCCAACATCACGCCGCACTCGGCCGCTTTCGGCAGGCATTTCTCGATCGAGTCGATGCACCACTTGAAGCCGTCGTCCAGTGTGTGGCCAGGCAGGATCGGCTCCTTCCCGCGCAGTTCCATTAGTTTGTTGAACGACTTCACCGTGCCCCAGCGGCCGGAGTTGAGCCGGATCGACGGGATGCCCATCTTGTATGCCAGCTCGATGCACTTCTCCGTGTGCTCGATGTTGCGCTGCCGCACTTCACTGTCGGGATCAACGAAATCCTGGTGGATCGACAGGCAGATCAAGTCGACGCCGTTGGTGAACGCATGCCGCTTGAGCTTCTGCAAATAACCGTTGTCCTCGGCATCCATCTGCCGGTGCAGGATGTCCACCCCCTCGACACCGAGCCGGGCCGTCTTGTCGATCACTGTCTCGATGGACACCTTCGGGTCGCGAAAGTGCCAATACGAATAGGAGGAGACGCCCAGCTTGATGCGCTTGGCCGACGATGCGGCGGCCTTGGCCAAGCTGGGCAGGGCAGCCGTGCCGGCCACGGCGCCAAGCGCGGCAGTGGTTCCGATGAAATTCCGACGAGTGAGAGCCGTTGATTCGTTGTTCATGGGCCGGCGAGTATTGCGATGTGCCGGGCCAAAGTCGAGCGCTTGGCCAAGCGCCGGGCTTGACGAGGCCAAGGGGCAAACCTACCCTCGCGCCGCTCTGGCCTTGCCGGTTCCCGGCGGCTCGAATCCCCGATTTTGAACGAATAATTCCCGTGGAAGTAACCATCACAGACCTGTCCCCATGCAGGAAACAGCTCCGCATCGAGATCGATGCCGAGACCGTCAACGCCAAGTTCGACAGCGTAGCCAAGGAGTTTCGGCGCCACGCCCACCTGCCTGGCTTCCGGCCCGGCAAGGCGCCGTTGGCCAACGTCATGCGCGCCCACGCTGACAAGATCGGCGAAGAAGCCAAGCGCGCCCTCATGTCCGACAGCTACTCCAAGGCTCTCAAAGACAACAACTTGAAGCCGGTGATCATGCCTGAGGTCGAGGAATTGCAGTTCGGCCACGGCAAACCGTTCCAATACCTCGCCACTCTCGAGGTCTCGCCCGCTTTCGAGCTGCCGGAGTACAGTGACCTCGAAGTCGAGAAGGAGCGCCGCACCGTCACCGACGCAGACATCAACAAGGCGCTCGACACCCTCCGCGAGCAGCGCGTTAGCTACGCGGACGTCGACCGCCCCGCCGGCGAGGATGATTTCATCGTGGTCAACTTCACCGGCACCATCGACGACAAGCCGATCACCGACTTCGTCAAGGTCGCCCGCGGCCTCACCGAGCAGAAAAATTACTGGCTGCACAAGACGCAAAACCCGCTCATCCCCGGCATAGTCGAGGAACTC
>CAYWMH010000394.1:0-1916 GCA_964459315.1 uncultured Verrucomicrobiota bacterium | reverse complement strand
TTCCAGGTGGAATAATCGCTGATAAGGCTCTCGCCTCTGGTCGAGACGGCCAAGACAAGCAACCCGCACAGTGTCAATCGTTTCAATGGCACGAGGCGGATTGTAGGAAACGCTTCGCCGGGGTCAATATTGTGTTTTTGGCAAGAGTATGGGAAAAAGCCACCTTGCGCTTGGCCAAGTGGAGCAATCCGGGGTGTCGATGAACCGCAAAAAACCGCGGAAAAGTGCTTTACAAGCCGGTTTTTGCTGGTACGTTCCCCCGCCTTTTCGAGGAGAGAAGAGAGGCAATGAGGTAGAGAGGAATGGAAGAGAAGGCCAACACAATCGAAGGATATCGCCTTCATGAGACGGACACCGGCTCTGCGGATGTCCAGGTCGCGCTGTTGACGCAGCGGATCAATCACCTGACCGAGCACCTGAAGAGCAATAAGAAGGATCACGCTTCGCGGCGCGGCCTGCTCATGATGGTGGGCCGCCGTCGCCGTCTACTGGACTACGTCCACCGGCACGACGCGAACCGGTATCGCTCACTGACCCAGCGGCTCAAGCTGAGGCATTAAGCCCGCGCGGGCCGGGTCGCCCTTTTTTCTTCACGAGACAACTTTTGGCAACGCCATGCCGGCGGACAATGAATCCTCCCGGCGGATCGGAAATCGCGGCCCTATCCCCTGTTGCCTGAAACTGAGCCGCGTGAATCGTTGCGTTCGTTGGTTCTGAGCATTTCATTCAGCCGCCCGGTCGGTCGGGAGCTTGAGTGAAGTTCTCCGTGCCAGCGAGCGTGACATTAAGGAAAGAAAAACATGTCACACAAAGTAACCGCCAACGTTGGCGGCGCAGAGATTCATATTGAATCCGGCAAGATAGCCAAGCAAGCGGACGGCTCGGTCACCGTCCAACTCGGGGAAACCATCGTTCTGGTCGCCGCCTGCGGCTCCTCCAAGCCTCGCCCAGGCCTGGACTTTTTCCCGCTCACGGTCGATTACCGCGAGAAGGCCGCCGCCGCAGTGCGTTTCCCCGGCGGCTGCTTCAAGCGCGAAGGCCGGCCCTCCGAGAAGGAGATCCTCACCTGCCGCGTTACCGACCGCCCGATCCGGCCGCTGTTCCCCAAGGGTTATTTCAACGAGGTTCAGATTCAGACCCTGCTGCTCAGTGCGGACGGGGAAAACGACTCGGATATCCTCTCAATCAACGGTGCCTCGGCGGCGTTGATGATCAGCGACCTGCCGTTCGCCGGGCCGATCGGCGCGGTGCGCGTCGGCCGTGTGGGTGGCGAGTTCGTCGCCAACCCGACCCACTCGCAGATGGAGTCGAGCGACCTCGACCTCGTCTACGTCGGCAACGAGTCGAACATGGTCATGTTCGAGGGCTCGGCCGATGAAATCCCGGAGGCCGACTTTCTTGCGGCACTCCAGTTCGGCCAGGAATCGATTGCCCCGGTTATCACGGCGCAGAAAGAACTGTGCGCAGCTGTCGGCAGGACCAAGCGCGAGTTCACTCCGCGAGTGGTTGAGGAGGACGTGCAGAATGAGGCGGAGGAAATCATCTCGGGCCGCATCACCGACGCGCTGCTCATTCAGGCCAAGCTCGAGCGGGAAGCCGCCTGCAACGCCCTCAAGGACGAGATGGAGGAAAAACTCATCGACAAGTTCGGCGATGAAAACATCACCGGCTTCATTGTTGGCGAGGCGTTTTACGCCATCCAAAAGGCTGCCGTGCGCAAGCTCGTGCTCGACGACGGCAAGCGACTCGACGGCCGCGGTTTCGAGGATCTGCGCCCGCTCACCAGCGAGGCCGGAATGATCCCCCGCACCCACGGCTCCGGCTTATTCTCCCGCGGGGAGACGCAGGGCCTGTCGCTCGTCACGCTCGGCACTACCGATGACACGCAGTCATACGACGCCTACACCGGTGGTCCG
>CAYWMH010000393.1:0-1919 GCA_964459315.1 uncultured Verrucomicrobiota bacterium | reverse complement strand
ATAATAATCCCGAATCGCGCTGCGGAACTTCCGATAGGTACGGGTGCAACCGAACGATTCAATCCAACGATGTTCATCGGGCGGGACACCCTGTGAGGTTAACTGACCGCCGATCCAGTCAGTTTCCTCGGTCATGATCACCGTCAAGCCCGAACTTAAAGCTGACAAGGCAGCCGCACAGCCGCCAAGCCCGCCACCGATAACAACCAGATCCGCCTTTAATTCCTTCCTCTTCGGTTTGACTAATCGACCCGAAAGCGAGTTGCACCCGACTAAACCAACCGATGTAATCGCCAAACCGGCCCCCAAGCGGACAAAGCTGTCACGACGATTCATTATTTTTCACTAAGAGGCTGCTTGGCCAAGCACGGCTTGGGTCACTTCAGCCAGATTGGCTGAGAGATGACTCCGTTGGCGGCGACATCCCAAGCCTCGATTCGCACCCAGGTCTTGCCGGTGAGGTCGCGCGTCTCGGAGAGAGCTCGTTTCCCGAAGGGGCCGGTGCCGGAGAGGTCGATGCGTTTGCGGTGAACCTCCTTGCCGTCGCCGGTGATGACCTCGGCGAAGGCCATGGGGAAGGTCCATGTCAGCCCAGCCTCGAGCTTCGCCTTCCCGAATGCATTGATCTTGAGCGTCTCACCGGATGCCTTGCCTCCCACCGTGAATCGCGGCAGGAGCACCTCGCCGGTAGAGATGAAAAAGGCACCATCCCGCAACGCCTTGAGCACAGGCGCCCAGCCATCCCCGTAGCGGGGGATGCTATCGAGCCGCAGGTAGTTGACGTTGGCGTGGGCATAAAACTCAGTGGTGTGGTCGACTTCAAAAATGTCCACCTCACCCAGAATATATTTATTGGCTCCCCAGTTAGCGGTGTCGTCTAGCAGGTCGAGCACGCGCCAGCCTAGGCGCGCGCGGGAGAGATCGGCCGGCATGGCCTTCCACGCGCCACCGAGGTAGTGGTCTGACTTGAAAAATGTCTCCTCACGGTAACGATCCGGGTAGCCGGTGGAACCCTTGATCCGGGGATGTGCAGCCCACATCAATCCCTTCTCCAGTTCCATCATCTTCAACACCTCCCCAGCACTGCCGACATGATAGACTCGGCCATACTCGAGATGTTCCTCGATGAAAGGTTTGTCCTTGGCGCGATTCAGCACCCACATCACCGCGCCAGGAAAAAAACTGATCCACTGGCCGCCCAGGTGCACGTTGGGTTCCTCGCCGGGCAACAACAGCAACTCCCCGTCCGAGAGCCGGGCGCACTCGTCGTGCATCGCCTTCAGCAGCGGCAGGGTTTTTCTGTGGTCACGCCGCGCGCGACCAAGCCGGTTGTGAAATTCGGCCAAGTGTACAATCTGAATACCGGCGTTCTTGAACACATCCACAAACTCTGGCTTGCGAACCGCCTTGGGAATCCCCGCTGATGAATCCTTTTCCAATTCCTCTATGTATTGGGTCGTGTGCGCGATGTGATAGTGGCTCGTAAACGTCTTGTGACCGGGCAGCGCCGGAAACCGGTCGCCGTTCGTGTATGCCTTCACGCGCTCAAACAGCTTGCCTCCCCGATCGCGTGAAGGCAGCCAGAACACCCCCCACTTTTGCTCCGTACCCGGCGGTGCGTTGAACCAAGGAATCCAACCCCGGTCCCCAAGACGGTCCTGCCCGATTCCAATCCCAAATTCCTCCACCCCGTCCATGAAGCCCGCCCCCCCCCACCTGAAGCCCAAGTTATACGCCTCGTCGAGCGGATAAAAATAACGGTGCGGCGGTGGGAAAACCGCAACACCACCGCTCGCCGTTTCGAGTGCGATCGTTCGGTTCCGGACCTTTTGCGGCGCAGCATCACGCGACGCGGCGTCCGCCCGATGCACCTTGTAATCAAGGCCAATCCACGAGACCGAATTCCCCGCAGGATCACA
>CAYWMH010000392.1:0-1930 GCA_964459315.1 uncultured Verrucomicrobiota bacterium | reverse complement strand
AATTCCGGTCACCATCTCGACCCGTTCTTCCTGCTCTCTCAGATCTAAGCTGAGTCCATAGCCGTTTGTAGCTAATTAAACGCCGGGCCTACCGGCTCGTTTCATTCGTTTTCTTTACCGAATGCCTTAATCTCCACGTCGACGCCAGCTGGCAAATCAAGCTTCATCAATGCGTCAACTGTCTGAGGAGTGGGTTCAAAAATATCGATCAAGCGTTTGTGCGTCCGGATCTCAAACTGCTCACGAGATTTCTTGTCAACATGCGGGGACCGCAGTACCGTCCACTTATTTAAGACTGATGGTAACGGAATCGGGCCTGCGAGCCGCGCACCCGTACGCCTGGCGGTGACGACAAACTCCGCCGTCAGCCCCACCACGCCGGTCGTTGGCTGGGGTCGAGCCGTGATCACCGGCAACACGGCACTGGTCACCTCGAGTTGCCAATTCAACACCACGTCCCCCGTCGCGCCGTTGAAGCCGTCCACCGCCACGCTGTACACCTCACCCTCAACCGCGTTGAATCGCATCTTACTCGTGAGATACCCGCCTAGGTCGGCGTCTGCGGCCCGAGCCTGCAATGCCTCGATCGTCTCGCCGCTGTAAACGGCCAGCGTTGTGTCAAAATTACTACCCTTGGTGTCGAATGTGGCGATGCCACTGCCGGGCGCACGCCATTGCATCCACACGGAAGCGGAAGCAGCCCGGTCGCCGTGTGGCGGCTCATTTGTTTCCGACGTGGCCCCGGCACTCGAACCGCGGTATTCCCCGTTCGCCCCGCTCACCTGTACCGCGTCCGAAAATGCGTCCGCCAACTCGATCGCATCCGTCAGTACCCGGAAGTTCATGGAATTACTGTAAAGAGCGCCGCCCTCGCTGCCGACGTTGAGGCTGTAACTCCCCGAGTCCTGCATTGTCACGTTAACCAAGACCAGCGTCTTGTCGATTGCGCCCGGGATGTTGACCCCGTTTTTCAGCCACTGGTAGTTAAATGTCCCGTACCCGGACACCGGTGCGGTCAACGACACCGTGGAGCCCTTGTAGACCTCCTTCAACTCGTCCAGATCGCCAACGCTCGGCGGGAGCAACACCTCCACTATGGCCTCGGCGCTGGAGAGGTCGCCCACCTCGTTTCCGATGACAACATGGAAAGCGCCGCCATCCGCCTCAGCGGCATTTTCGATTAGCAGACTGGGTGAAACCGCTCCTTCAACTGGTTCAGCGTTCTTGTGCCATTGGTAGCTGATCGGCTCGGAGCCACTTGCCAACACGCTTAACTCGTAAGGCTGCCCCTCCCGAATCTGGGCCGATTGCGGCTGGATGACAATCGACACCGGCTGAGCAACCCGCAGCGAGGCACTCCGGGTCAACTGGTCGCCGGCTGGGTTGGTGACAAGCACCTGATATCCACCCGAGTCGTCCAGGCTCACGCCGCCGATGATGAACGTGGATGCCGTGGCCCCGGCAACGGGTTCCCCGTTCTTCAGCCATTGGTAGGTCAACGGCTCCGTGCCGGTCGCCTCAACCTCGAAGGTCACGCTTGTTTCTGTGGGCACCATTCGATCCTTCGGTTCCGACACTAGGGTGATCGGCACGTTGACAACCACGGTGGCCTCGTCACTGGTCACGGCTCCGCCCTCGTTGGAAACCGTAACCGTGTACGTCCCGCCGTTCGCCGGCTGGACATCCGAAATCTCAACCTTGGAGCCGGTGAACTCGTCGAGCACCTGCCCGTCGCGTTTCCACTCGAAATGAAGCGGTTTCGTGCCGCTTGCGCCAACTGCCATGGTCAACGTCTCGCCCTGTCGCAGCACGTCTCCGGTTGGATGGGTCGTGATGACCGCCGGCTTCAGGATCAACAGGCGCACCTCCGGGCTGGTCACCTTGCCGGCCGGGTTGCTGGCCACCACGCGGTATTTGCCGGTATGCGACT
>CAYWMH010000391.1:0-1957 GCA_964459315.1 uncultured Verrucomicrobiota bacterium | reverse complement strand
GGGCGTTCATGCCACCCCTGACAAGCGCGAGGTGGTGCTGCCCGTCGATGATGGAGCGGTACAGGTGCAGGTCAAACTCGCCGAAGTCGGTGGGCATGGCGATGATCTCCTCGCAGGCGACGAGTTTCTCGCGCTTGCGGCGGTACTCGATGAGCTGCTCGATGGAGCAGAGCTTGAGATTGTGTTTTTTCGCGAAGCGACGCAGTTCCGGCAGGCGGGCCATCGAGCCGTCGTCGTTCATGATCTCGCAGATCGTGCCGATCGGCCGGTAGCCGGCGAGGCGGGCGAGATCCACGGCAGCCTCAGTGTGGCCGGCGCGCTGGAGCACGCCACCGCTCTTGGCGCGCAGCGGGAAGACATGGCCCGGCTGCACGAGGTCATCGGCGATCGAGGTGGGGTTGGCCAGGATCTTGATCGTCTTCGCGCGGTCGGCGGCGCTGATGCCGGTGGTGATGCCGGCGGCGGCGTCGACGCTGACCTGAAAATCGGTGCGGTGGCCCTCGCGATTGTTGAGCACCATGCGCTCGATGCCGAGTTGCTGCAGGCGCTCCGGCGCGGTCGGCACGCAGATCAGGCCGCGGCCGTGCTTGGCCATGAAGTTGACCGCCTTGGCCGTCGTCTTCTCGGCCGCCATGATGAGGTCGCCCTCGTTCTCGCGGTCGGCGTCGTCGACGACGACCACCATTTTGCCGCGCGCGATGTCGCGCAGCACCGCCTCGATCGAGTCAAATTTGCCCGTTTTTTTCTTTGCCGCCATGTTACCCGGCCGTTCGGGAGCGTACCTGCGCTTGGCCAAGCGGTCGAGAATGGAGACGTGCCGGGCGGAAAAACAAGCGGGTTCTTACTTGAAATTGGCCAAGCGTGATGCACATTTCCGGTTCCCCACAGGGGAAAATCGCCGGTCGTTTGTAGCCCGGATCACTTTTCCATGAAAAAACAAAGCATCTTCATCGTTGCCGCACTTGGCCTTGCCGTGTTCGGTGTCGTCCAGGCTCAATCGCCTGCGTCCGCGGCGCCCAAGCCGCCCGCCAAGCCGGATTTCCCGTCGTACACCACGGTACTCAAGGGCTACGAGCAGGTCATCTCCAGCATGGACAAAAAATCGAGCCTGTTCTCCATCTACGTGCGGAAGAAGGATCATCAGATGCTCGGCGCGCTGCCGGTAGGCTTCGAGTCAAAGCGGTTTTTCATCGCGACCACTGTGGCGGGCGGCGAGGAGGAAGCCGGCCTGCAGGTCAGCGACCGCTACGTTTATTTCAAGCGGTTTGACAAGCGGCTGCTGCTCATTCAGCCGAATCTCAAGATCCGCTCGACCGGCGACCCGGAATCGAAGGCATCCATCAAGCGACTGTTTACCGACCGGGTTCTCGTGGATGTCCCGATATTGACCGTCATGTCCAAGAATCGCCCGGTGATCGACATGGATGCCCTGCTTCTGGGATCCGCCTCGAAGTTTTTCGGGAGTAAGGGATCGGGGATCAACACCCGCTTGGCTCAAATTCGCACCGCGAAAGCGTTCCCGTCCAACGTGGAACTAGCGTTCACGGTGCCCGACCGCAACGGCATTCTGAAAACCCTCCATTACTCAATCAGTTCCATCACGCCGAGCAAGACGTACAAGCCGCGCTTGGCGGATCATAGGGTGGGGTTTTTCACCACGGGCTACTCTGATTTTGGCAAGTACAACGACGACAAAAAGAAGGTGCGCTACATCAATCGCTGGCACCTCGAAAAGGCTGATTCCAAGCTCAAGATCAGCCCGGTGAAAAACCCGATCATCTTTTACATCGAGCACACCACGCCGGTGCGCTACCGCCGCTGGGTTCGCCAGGGCGTGCTGATGTGGAACAAGGCGTTCGAGAAAGTGGGTTTGGCCAACGCGATCGAGGTTTATTATCAGGATGCCTCCACGGGGGCACACATGGAGAAAGATCCGGAGGATGCCCGGTACAACTTT
>CAYWMH010000390.1:0-1963 GCA_964459315.1 uncultured Verrucomicrobiota bacterium | reverse complement strand
GCGAAAACCGTAGCCGCTTAGCCAAACGCTTGGAAGCAAAACCGGGCGCTGGCTTCCCGTGCGCCTTGCCAAGCGGGGGTGGGTTCCCGTAGGTTTCCCGCCGCTTTTGGGAATGAAGGTTTACATCAACGGCAGGTTTTACAGCGAGCAAAACGCGAAGGTGTCGGTGTTCGACCACGGACTGCTTTACGGCGACGGCGTGTTCGAGGGCATCCGCGCCTACCACGGCCGTGTGTTCAAGCTAAAGGAGCACGTCGACCGGTTGTTCTGCTCCGCCAGGGCAATCATGCTAGACCTGCCGATGACGCATGCGGAACTGATGGAGGCCACGATCGAGACCTGCCGGCGCAACAAGCTCAACGACGCCTACATCCGGCTGGTTGTGACGCGCGGCGCCGGCACGCTGGGCCTGAATCCCAACCGTTGCTCCAACCCGCAGGTGATCATCATCGCCGGGAAGATCCAGCTTTACCCACCGAGCCTGTACAAAAAGGGCATGGAGATCGTTACGGTGGCGACGACGCGCAACCATCACAACGCGGTCAACCCGGCCATCAAGTCGCTCAACTACCTCAACAACATCCTGGCCAAGATCGAGGCGAACACAGCCGGGTACGAGGAGGCGATCATGCTCAACGCGGAGGGCTACGTGGCCGAGTGCACCGGCGACAATATTTTCATCCTCAAGGACGGGCAGATGTTCACCCCGCCGCTCTCGTCCGGCGCCCTGCACGGCATCACGCGCGGCACGGCGATCGACCTCGTCGCCGGGCTGGGCATCTCCACCGCCGAGCCGAACATGACCCGGTACGACCTCTACAACGCGGACGAATGTTTCCTGACCGGCACCGGCGCGGAGATCGTGCCGGTGGTGAAGATCGACCAGCGTGTCATCGGCAACGGCAAGCCGGGGCCGGTCACCAAGAAGGTGGTCAAGGCGTACCAGGATCTAACCAAGGTCTCCGGCGAGCCAATCGCCCGGCGTTGGGACGGCTGACCTCGGACATCCTTGGCGTCGGCGTTGGTCAAGCCGCCGGCTTGGAGAGCCAGTCCCACCCCGCCGCTTGGCCAAGCGGTTGGCCAGAGAGCCGATACCCGCTTCCGCCTTTTGTTATGGCAGGTTTCGTGCTATGTTTCTCCTGTTGTTGCACGGTCAAACCGCTTGTCCCGGCGCAACGGCACCCATCATTGTCCGGACAAATGCTCTGCGATATTTGCAAGGAAAAGGAAGCGACGGTTCACCTGACCCAGATGGTCGAGGGTAACACCAAGAAGATCGACCTCTGCGAAGCCTGCTCGAAGGCCAAGGGCGTCGATGACCCGGCCGGCTTCTCGCTGGCCGACCTGCTGCTAGGGCTCGGCGCCTCGCAGGAGATGGAGGAGTCCGATGCGACGAAGGAGAAATGCCCCCAGTGCGGATTCAGCCAGGCAGATTTCAAGAAGACCGGCCGGCTCGGTTGCCCGGCTTGTTACGACCATTTCGAGGATGGAGTGGAGGGCCTGCTCAAGAGCATGCACAAGGGCACGCGCCACACAGGCAAGGCACCGGCGGTCTGGCAGCAGACGAAGGTGTACGTCGACCAACTCCACTCACTGCAGTCCAAGCTCGACAAGGCGGTGGCCAAGGAGGATTACGAAAAGGCGGCGCAGTTGCGCGATGAGATCTCCCGGGTGAAGTCGGAGTTCTCGGAAACGAACCTGGGCTGAACGATGAAGATTCAAGACATCCTTTCCATGCCGGCGGAGGCAGCAGGGCGCGAGGGGCCTTCCAACAAGATCGTCCTCTCCAGCCGCGTGCGACTGGCCCGCAACCTGGCCGCCGCGCCGTTCCCGGGCTGGGCGAAAAAATCGGTTCGCGTCGAGCCCTTTACACATATCCGCGACAACGTGATGGAGGTGGAGCCGATGCGGGACGGCTTTCACACCGGCATGGAGGATCTGTCCACGCTGGACAAGCAGATCC
>CAYWMH010000389.1:0-1967 GCA_964459315.1 uncultured Verrucomicrobiota bacterium | reverse complement strand
CGAGCCGATGAACTCCTACGACCGCCGCATCATCCACAACTCCCTTAAGGACGACCCTGACATCGAGACCCAAAGCGTCGAGGTTGATGGCACCCACGACAAGGCCATCATACTGCGGCCCAAAAACTAGACGCCCCGAGCTTGTGATTGCCCTTTGCCCGGCAAGCTCCTAACCTCCGCCCACTCTGCGCGGCGCTCAAGCGCTTGGCCAAGCGCAACAACCGGAACCATGGAAGCAGCCAAACACGAACTGGAACGCAAGTCCCTCGAGGAGCGCCACCAGATGAGCGATCTCGAGCGCCTGCGGCATTCGTGCGCCCACGTACTCGCGACCGCCGTGCTTCGCCTCTGGCCTGAGGCCAAGCTCGACATCGGCCCTCCGACGGCTGACGGCTTTTACTACGACTTCGACCTAGAACACCGCTTTTCGCCGGAGGACTTCCAAGTCATCGAGACCGAGATGAAAAAGGTGGTGAAGGAGAACCAGAGCTTCGTGCGCACCACCAAGACCCGCGACGAGGCCAAGGCCCATTACGAGAAACTTGGCCAGACGTACAAGGCCGAGAGGGTCGATGACATTCCCGAGGGCGAAGAAATTTCATTTTACCAGAACGGCGAATTCATCGACTTATGTGCCGGGCCGCACGTGATGCGCACCGGCAACATCAAGGCTTACAAATTATTGCGGGTCGCAGCCGCCTACTATCGCGGCAACGAAAAGAATCCCCAACTGCAGCGCATCTACGGCACGGCATTCAAGAACAAGACGCAGCTCAACCAATGGCTCGAGGCGCAGGAAGAGGCGCGCAAGCGCGATCACCGGAAGATCGGCCGCGAGATGCAGTTATTCGCGTTCGACGACGATGTCGGCCCCGGCCTGCCGCTCTGGCTGCCGAAGGGCACGGTCCTCATCGAGGAACTGGAGAAACTGGCCAAGGAGACTGAGTTCGAGGCCGGCTACGAGCGGGTGCGCACACCGCACCTGGCACGCGAGAACATGTACAAGACTTCCGGCCACCTCCCCTACTACGCCGAGAGCATGTTCCCGCCGATGGAGTTGAAGGAGGATGATCCGGCCAAGCCGAGCGACCGAATCTACCTCAAGGCGATGAACTGCCCGCCTCACCACAAAATTTTCTCGGCCGTGCCGCGCAGTTACCGCGAACTGCCACTGCGCCTGGGCGAGTATGGCACCTGTTACCGATACGAGCGTTCCGGCGAGTTGATGGGCCTGATGCGCGTCCGCTCGATGCAGATGAACGACGCGCACATCTACTGCACGCCGCAGCAGTTCGCCGACGAGTTTCGCGCCGTAAACGAGATGTACCTGAAATATTTCAAGATCTTCGGGTTCGAGAAATTCAGCATGCGTTTCAGTACGCACAGCGTCGAGCGGCTTGGGGACAAATACGTCGGCGAACCGGAACTGTGGAACCAAACGGAGGAGATGGTGCGCCAAGTGCTCGTTGAGTCCGGCATCGATTTTGAGGAAGTGCCGGACGAGGCCGCCTTTTACGGGCCAAAGATCGACGTTCAGGTGTACAGCATCTCCGGCCGGGAATTCACCATCGCCACCAACCAGGAGGACTTCGCCGTACCCAAGCGCTTTGGACTCGAGTTCAAGACCCGCGACAATACGACCGAGGTGCCGCTGTGCATTCACCGCGCCCCGCTTGGCACGCACGAACGATTCATCGGTTTTTTGATCGAGCATTATGCCGGCAACTTCCCGCTCTGGCTTGCCCCGGAGCAGGTTCGCGTGTTGCCGTTCGGCGACGAGCAAGCCGGCAACGCCAAGAAGGTCGTTAGCGAACTCCGCAAACACGAGGTACGCGTCAGCCTAGACACGACCGCTGACAAGATCGGTGCCCGCATCCGCCGCGCCGAGACGGACAAGGTGCACACCATTTTACTCATCGGCCAGCGCGAGCTGGAAGCCGGTAAGCTCGCCGTGCGCGAACACGGCA
>CAYWMH010000388.1:0-1970 GCA_964459315.1 uncultured Verrucomicrobiota bacterium | reverse complement strand
TTAGCTCCTCCGGCTCGCGGGGCTGGAAAGCGCCGGTGATGACGCAGCCGGCCTTCTCGGCGCCGACTTCGCCGGTGATCATCAGGTTCTCCACCTCGGCAGCGGGCGGATCCCCCGCCGGGCCAAGGGCCGGCGGGTTGGCCGTGCCAAACAAACCCAGCGCGAACATCAAGCCGGTGATTCCGATTTTTTTGATTGAGCTATTCATTGTCTAATGCCGTTTTAATTAAAATCAATTCCCGGCGAGGATGCGCGCCTTGTTGATCATCCACTCGAGTTGGGCCGGGCGGGGGTCGGTGGCATAGATGGACGGGATGCCGGAGATCAACCCCTGCAAATCGGCCAACTGCACACCCTGCGCGTGGGGGTGCCGTGCCAGCCACTCGGCGAATGGCGCCGCCACACTTCCCAGTCTCATCGCCGGGCTGGCCTGTCCCAGCGGCGTTGCGGCCGACTCGTGGGGGAGGCTCCATTCCAGTTCGCGATAGTCGCGGGTGAACGGCACCTTGTAGCGCACGCGCACCACGCCCAGCGGCCCCTCGCCTTCAGGATCCACTTGCACAACGTACAGGGCGTTGCCGGACTCCGCGGCGCTGATTTCCGCTGCGTCGACCTGATTGTTCCTGAAATCCTCCTTTTTCAACTGGTGCCGCAGATAGCCGACCTGCCGGAACACCTTCACGCGACGGGCATTCCACTCGACCTGCACCTTCACGTCCGAGGCGGCAACCTGAAATGCGCCGAGCAGTTTCTGCTCGAACTCGGCCACGGCCTGTGCCGGCTGGCTCAAAAAGCCGTATCGGCCGTCGCCATTACGGGCGAGCACCTCAAGAAGGTTGTCGTTGTACCCTTCCCAGCCGATGCCGAAGCAATCCAGCGCAATACCCTGCTTGCGGTTGGCCTCAACTGTCTTGCGGAGCTGGAACGGATCAACGTTGCCCATGTTGGCCGCGCCGTCGGTCAGCAAAATCACGCGGTTGTTTCCGCCGGGGATGAAATGTTTTTTCGCCGTGGCATAGGCGAGATTGAGTCCGCTCCCGATGTCCGTACCGCCCTGAGGAATCCAGCCGGTCGACGCCTTCAAAAACGCCGCCCGATCGCCGCCCCGCATGCCGTCGATCCTCAACTGCGGCGTGCGCGAAAACGTGACGAGACTAACGCGGTCGCTCGGCGTCAGTTTGCGCGCCAGCACGCCGAGCGACTGCTGCACGATGCTTACGCGATCCTCGCGCTCCATCGAGCCGGAGTTGTCGAGCAGGCAAACCAGGTTGACCGCCCGCCCTGGCTGTCGACCAAGCGCGGCGGTGCGAACGGAGAACCGGATGACGTCGCGATCATGCGTAAACGGCGACCGCGCACGCTCCCAATGGAACGCCAGCGGCTCACCGGCGCGCGGCATCGGGTCGCGATACTCAAGCGCGTTCAGGAACTCTTCGCTGCGCACATCGGCCGTGGTTGGCAGCTTGTCGGCCCGCAGACTGGCGAGCGCGGTCTTGAACGACACGTCGCTGACGTTGAGCGAGAAGGTGGAGAAATTGTTCTCGGCCGTGACCGTCTCTGGACGCGGCGTGTAGACGACTGACGGCGCGGGCGGCTTGGCCGGCGGCTCCGCCTCCTTAAGTGCCTCGACGAGTTGTTTTTCCTCGCGCTTGGCCTCGCTCAATCGGGAGGAGCGGCTGGCACTCTTCGGCTTGGCTGAGGCCGGCAATTTCTTGTTGCCAACCGCCTTGCCCTTACGGCGCAGCAGTTCGCGGTCGGCTCTGGTGAATGACTCTGGCTGCCGCAGCACCGGATTCTTGTCAGCATCCCCCTCCGCCAGGCTCTGGGTCCGGTTCGTTCCGGGTGACGGCAGGGATTCGTCGATGGTCGCCGTGAGGGACTCGTTCGCGTCGACGAGGCTCAGCGCTTGGCCAAGCACCGTCGTCTCGTTCCCGGCCGCGTCGAGTGTGGTGCGACCGTAGTATCGGCGG
>CAYWMH010000387.1:0-1980 GCA_964459315.1 uncultured Verrucomicrobiota bacterium | reverse complement strand
GTCCATGGCGCAACGCCCGGCACTGGCCATGGCATCGTTGGCAATATCGAAGTGCTCACGATAGTCGTGATGCATTTGTTGCACAGCAAAAGGGTCGCGGCCTACGGTGAACATCGCCAGTGTCTCAGCAAAATCTGCCGAATCCTTCGGCAAAGCCTCGGGGTCCACATCGGAATATTCGCCCCAACCGGTGAGCCCGTTGTCAGCAGTCAACTCGAGAAAATAAAACCACGACTTGGCGACCGTACGTTTAGCCTGCCCACCGGCCTTGGCGATGACGGTGCCGTATTGCCGCTCGACGACGACGGGATGGAACTTGAGGGACTTGATTTTCATCGGAATCCGTTTTCCGGGTCAGCCAGATCCATTTTATTAATCGAGCACTGCGAACCGATCACTCTCACCCAAACAGCGGCGTCAACGGCTTGCCGCTCTCGATGATGGGCACGGGGCGGCCCTCGGCGTCAGGGAGCATCAGGTCGGGGTTGATACCGAGCGACCAATAGATGGTCTTCGCGAGGTCCTCGGGGCTGACGGGGTGATGCTTCGGATAAGCGGCGTGGGCGTCGCTGGTGCCGTAGGTGATGCCGCCGCGTACTCCAGCACCGGCCAGCACGCAGGGGAAACAATGGCTCCAGTGTCCGCGTCCCCACGCCTTGGTGTCCGGCTTGGGCGTGCGGCCGATCTCGCCGACGGCGACGACGAGCGTCTCGTCGAGCAAACCACGTTGCTCAAGGTCGGTGATAAGCGCGGCAAAGGCCTGGTCGAAGCCGGGGATGAGGTGCTTTTTTAAATGCTCGCTGGTGCGGTGCGAATCCCAGCTGAAGCCATCGGGCGCATCCCACAGCACGGTGACGAACCGCGCGCCCGCCTCCACCATGCGCCGGCCCATCAGGCAGGATTGGCCAAAAAGATGCCGTCCGTAAGTGTCGCGCAGGCTGTCCTTTTCCTGCCGAATGTCAAAGGCGTGACGCATCTTGTCGGAAGTCACGAGGCTGAGTGCGCGTTGGCGGACGTTGTCGTAGTTGCGATAGATCTCGGTGCGATCGAGCGCATGGCGGGCGTCATCGAACTGCGCCAGCAAGCTGCTCCTACGATTTAGTCGATCCACCGTAATGCCGCGATCGAGTCCCTTGATGCGGAAGTCCAACTCCGCATCGGTGCAATTACGAAAAAATGGATTATCCGAAGAATTGCGTTTCTGGATGTCCGTGGCCAGCGCGTTGTATGCCGAACCCAGCCAGCCGGCGTATTGGCCGGTGCGGTCATAGCCCTGCAAATGGCCGAGGTTGTTCGGCAGATAAACATAGTCCGGCAACTGGCGTGTCTTGGCATCAGGCGCGTGGCGCGAGACGTATTCCACCACGCTGCCCATCGACGGCCAATCTGTGGGGCGGGCATTCACGTCGTTGCCGCTGGCGGCGCTGCGCGTCCACTTGTGGCCGGTCTGGATGTAGTGGCAGGCATTGTGGTCGTTATGCGCATGCGACATCGTGCGGATGACACAGTACTTGTCGGAAATCTTCGCCGACCGCGCCAAGTGCTCGCCCACGCGCAAGCCGGGCGTGCGGGTGGGGATGGTGTCAAATGGCCCGCGAATGCCACTGGGCGCTTCAGGCTTAGGATCAAACGTCTCCAGTTGCGATGGTCCGCCGAAAAGGAACAGGAATATCACCGACTTGGCCCTGGCATTTTGAAACGGCGCTTGCTCTTCCGCCGCCAGCACCTTGGGCAAACTCAGCCCAAACAAACCCGCTCCACCCACCTGCAGCGCCTCCCGCCGCGTCAACCCCGAACAAACCCGACGCGCATAACCGTTGACCGTTAACATGGCCTGAATTGTGAACCGCCCACGCGAATTGGCAAGCGGCATTTACGACCGCCAAAATTGTGACTCGCGCGGGGCGGTGTACTTCACCTGCAGGTGCGGCGTCTCCAGCCGTTTCTTTTTCGTGAGCGACTGGCAACCGGCCTCAACCA
>CAYWMH010000386.1:0-1985 GCA_964459315.1 uncultured Verrucomicrobiota bacterium | reverse complement strand
CGTGCCGCCCCGCCAGCCGCCACCAAAAAAGAAGACGACCGCCGGCAGCTTTGCGCCAGCCTCATGTCCTTTCGGCTCGTAAATATAAACCTTCAACATCACATCACCGATCGTCTTATAAACCTCGGCACGCGAACCGGGCAACTTGAAGTTGCTCTCGTAAGGTCCCTTTTTCTCCTCCGCCAGCAATGCCAGGGGAGCCAGCAAAGCAGCCGTCAATGTAATGACGTTTTTCATGGTTGGTTAAATGTCGAACTTGATGATTTGCCGGGCGACCTCGCCCTGGTCGAGCGCGTCGAATCCCTCGTTGACCTGCTCGAGGTCGATGAAGCGGCTGTTCAAAATGTCCACCGGCAATTGCCCCTCGCGGTAAAGCTGCAGGAAGCGCGGGATGTCGCGCCTGGGCACGCACGAGCCCATGTACGAGCCGATGAGCTGGCGCTCCTCGGCCACCACCGAGAGGGCGGAAATTCGCAGTTCGCTGTCCGGGTTGGGCAGGCCGACCGTGATCGTGCGGCCGCCCTTGCGCGTGGCGGCGTATGCCTGCGCGAGTGCCTTCTCGCTGCCGACCGCCTCGAACACGTCCACCGGGCCGCCGCCGGTCAGGTCGCGCAGGGCCGAAACCGGATCGACCTCCGAGGCGTTGATCACGTGCGTTGCCCCCGCCTGCTTGGCAAGCTCCAATTTGTTCACCAGTGTATCCACCGCGATGATCGGGTACGCGCCCGCCAGTTTCAGGCCCATCACCACGCTCAGCCCGACGCCGCCCACGCCAAACACAGCGGTCGAGGTACCCGGCTGAACCCTGGCCGTGTTCACCACCGCGCCGACGCCGGTCATGATCGCGCAGCCAAACAACGTGGCCACGTCGATGGGGTACGACTTGTCGATCTTCACTAGCGACTCGGGCGCTGACACGGTGTACTCCGAGTAACCGGACACCCCCTGGTGGTGGTTCACCTCCGAGCCGGCACCCAGGGTGAAACGCCGACCGCCGTGCAGCAGTTGGCCGGTGATCGCCGCCTCGTAGGCCGGCTCGCATAACGGCGCACGGCCGACCGCGCACATCGGGCAGCCGCCACAGCACGGCACGAAGGAAAACACCACGTGATCATCCGGCTGCAACCCCTTCACCCCGGAACCCACGTCGCGGACGATTCCGGCAGCCTCGTGGCCCAACACCATCGGCACCGGGCGCGGGCGCGAGCCGTTGATCACCGAAAGATCGGAGTGGCACAATCCCGCGCCGGCCACCTGCACCAGCACCTCGTTTTCTCCGGGACCGTCGAGTTCCACCTCCTCGATCGCAAGCGGGCGCGACTCCGTATAGGGCCGGGGCAACTCCATCTGGCGGAGAACAGCCGCCTTGGTTTTCATGCGCGCCAAGCTACCGCCCCGCTTGGCCAAGTGCAACGATCACTTGCGCCTTTGGCTTGTGTCGGGGTGGGGGTTGTCGGCAACTTGGCCAAGCGCGTTAACGTGGACGGGGAAATTCCAACTGACGAGGCCGGCCCGGAGCCGCCGGTGGTGACGATCGACGAGACGCTCCCAAGCGAGCGGCTCGACCGCTATCTCACCACCCGGCTGCCGCACATTTCGCGTGGCGGCATCCAGCGGCTCATGCGCGACGGCTGCATTCTCGTCGACGGCAAACCGGCCAAGCCGACGCAGCACCCCGCCGCCGGCCAGACGGTCGAGGTCACCTGGCCGGTGCCGAGGGAAACCGAGGCCAAGCCGGAGGAAATCCCGCTCGAGGTGTTGTTCGAGGATGACAACCTCGTCGTCGTCAATAAGCCGGCCGGCATGCCGACGCATCCCGGACACGGGCACGAGAGCGGCACACTGGTCAACGCCCTGCTCCACCATTGCGCCGGGAGCCTGAGCGGCATCGGCGGCGTGGTGCGCCCCGGTATCGTGCACCGGCTGGACCTGGACACGACCGGCTGCCTTGTCGCCGCGAAGAACGACGCCGCGCACTTGGGCCT
>CAYWMH010000385.1:0-1994 GCA_964459315.1 uncultured Verrucomicrobiota bacterium | reverse complement strand
ACCTCGCCAGCCTGTTCCGCCTGTTCGGCAAGAGCGAGCGCAAGACGATCAAGGTCGACCTCGGCGTCGATCTCCCCCAGCTCAAGGCCGGCCGGCTCTACTTCCTCTCGCCGTTGTTGCTGTACTAACCAGCCTTGCGCTTGGCCATGCGCATCCCCCCAAGAGAAACAAAAGCCGGCCTTGCGGCCGGCTTCTGTCGTTCGGATTGTCGGGTTGCTACAAAGTCAATTCCTTCGCCTTCGTTGAGGCCGCGTTGAGGGCGGATCCTCGGCCGGCACCCTGTATCGGTCGCGGAGCCGGTGCAACTCTTTTTCGAGCCGCGCCTGCACCCCGGCGTACTCCGCGCGGCCGTGGAGGCTCTGCAACTCGTTCGGGTCGGCGGTCAAGTCGAACATCTCCCACTCCTCGTTTTGATAAAAGTGGATCAGCTTGTAGTTTCCGTCCGTCACCCCGTAGTGGCGGGCCACGCTGTGCGCGCCGGGAAACTCGTAGTAATGGTAGTAGAATGAGTCGCGCCAGTCGGCCGGCGTCACGCCCTTCATCAACGGCACAAGGCTGCGGCCCTGCATGTCGGCCGGGATGGCCGCCCCGGCGATCTCGAGGAACGTCTCGGCAAAATCAAGGTTGGACACGATGTCGTTGTTGATGCTCCCGGCCTCCACCACGCCGGGCCAGCGCACGATCAGCGGCATCACGAGCGACTCCTCGTACATCCACCGTTTGTCGTACCAGCCATGCTCGCCGAGGTACCAGCCTTGGTCGGATGAGTAGATGACCACCGTGTCGTCGGCCAGCCCGGTGTCGTCGAGATGCTTCAGCACGCGGCCGATGTTGTCGTCCACCGACTGCACACACCGCAGGTAATCCTTGATGTAACGCTGGTACATCCACTTGACCCTGGCCTCGCCCTGCAGGTTGGCCTTGCGGAACGCCTCGTTCTTCGCGCCGTAGGCGGTGTCCCACGCTTTCTTCTGCTCCGGCGTCAGGTTGTTCGGGCCTTTGTTGAGTTTCAGGTCGTTCTCCGAAAGGTGGCGCGCGATCGTCATCGCCTGGTTCGCGGCGGCGGATGTACGCCCAGAGTAGTCGTCCCACAGCGTCTCTGGCTCGGGAATCTCCACGTCGTCAAACGTGTTGAGGTGCGCCGGGCCGGGTTGCCAGTTGCGGTGCGGTGCCTTGTGCTGGATCATCAGCATGAACGGCTTGTCGGCGTCCCGGTCGTTCTTCAGCCAGTCGAGCGCCTTGTCAGTCACAATGTCGGTCGTGTAGCCGGTGTTTTTCTCGACGACCACCTCGCCGGCGTCGTTGGTCGTGCGCATCGGCGGATTGTAATACGGCCCCTGCCCGATCAGGACGTCGAAGTAATCAAACCCGGTCGGCACGCTCTTGAGGTGCCACTTGCCGATCATCGCCGTCTCGTAGCCGACATTGCGCAGCAGCTTCGGGAACGTCTGCTGCGAGCCATCGAACGGCGTGCGACCGTTCCGGTAAAACCCGTTCAAGTGGCTGTACTTGCCGGTCAGGATCACCGCGCGGCTTGGCCCGCAGATCGAGTTGGTGACGTAGCATTTGCGGAACCGCATCCCCTCCTGCGCGAGGCGATCCATGTGCGGCGTCTGGTTGATGCGCGAGCCGTACGCACTGATCGCCCGAGCCGAGTGATCGTCGGTGAAAATGAACACGACATTCGGCCGCTTGGCCGCCTCGGCCTGTGGCGCAGCAGCCAGCCCACTGGCCAAGCCAAGCGCCGCCAGCGCCACGGTTTTTTGTAATAAGCGTTTCATGGAAAAAATGTATCCCGGCCAAGCGCTTGGCCAAGCCGCCAAGCGAAACGCCGGTGAAGGCCGCACCGTAGCCAAGCCGATCGCCCTCGGCAAGCGCAACCACTACTCCACAAACTCCAGCTCCGGCAACGCTGGGACAACACCCATTTTGTGGCCGCTCCGCAGGAACCGCCGGATCGACTCGCGGCCGGCATCGCCGTAGTCGAGCGTCCA
>CAYWMH010000384.1:0-1996 GCA_964459315.1 uncultured Verrucomicrobiota bacterium | reverse complement strand
AACGGCCAAGCGCTTGGCCAAGCGAGGCTACTTCCCGGCCTTCTTCTTTTGACTTTTTTTGCCCTTAGCGGTTTTTTTGGCCGCCTTTTTCTTCGCCTTTTCGGCCTTCTTTCTTTTCTTGGCGAGTTTCTTTTTAAGCTTGGGCCAGTTGTCCTCGGCGGTGATGTAGCCGACGCATTTCTTGGCGCCGCACTTGCAGATGTGATCCTCGTAGCCGTCGAGGTCGAAGCCGTAGTTGTAGCTCAACTCCTCTCCCTCCTTGATCTTGCACTTGGAGATGAGCCAGACGCGGTTCTTGATGACGTCCGGCTCGCAGTTGGGGTCGCAGGAGTGGTTTATGAAGCGCGCGGTGTTTTCCGGAATGTTGCCGTCGATGTCGTACCGCTTGTTGACCTCGAAGATGTAGACCGCGCCGTCGGTTTCGCTGCCCTGGTTTTTCTCGATCAGCGCGATGCTGCGGCGTTCCGACTCCTTCTTGGTGATCTTTTCGCCGACGTACTCGATGACCTTTTTGCCCTTGGGCACCTTGGTCTTGGCGAACACGCCGGTGCCGTGGATTTCCGACTCGCGAATCTCCAAGTATTTGCTGGTGATTGGCTCCCTGCCCATGCGGGCGCGGATTGTAGGGATGCGCCGCGCAAAGGCGAAGTTTTTTTGGGCCGCAGGTCACACCTCCCGCCCGAGCATGCGGTTGAGCGAGTCAGCGGTCTGGTAAATCAACGCCTCGGGGTAGTGAGGGTATGGGTGGAAATACTCGAAGGTCAGGTAGCCGTCGTACCCGATCTCGTCGAACGCCTCAATCACGGCCGGCCAGTTGGTCGTGCCATCGAGCAGCGGCCGGAACGACTCCAGCGAGTGGTCGGTTCCCTTCTTGGTGAACTCCTTCAGGTGCACGTTGCGGATGCGGTTACCGAGGATGCGGATCCAATGCTCGGGAAACTGGAACAACATGATGTTGCCGGTGTCGAAGTGCACATGAATATGTTCGCTGTTGAAGCGGTCGACAAAGCGAATCATCTCCCCCGGCGACAACAGGTAGCCGTTGAAGAAAATGTTCTCCATGTTGAGGTGCACTTTCAATTTCTCGGCGTTGGGCAGCAGTTTGCCGATCGCCTCCCGGGCGCGTTGATCGCAAATATCGTTCGGCGTCGGGTCGTGATCCTCGCGCCACGGCATGTGCACGGCCCCCGGCACGACGAGCAGGTTTTCGGTACCGAGGTGGTGCGCGGCTTCGGTCATCAACCCGGCTAGTTCCATCCCCCTCGCGCGCTCGGTGGGGTCATTGCTCGTCAGCGGGTACGGCCAAAACAAAAACGAGCACAGCCCGCTGATGGCGATGCCGATGTCGTCGGCCATCTTCCGGATTTTCTGGAAATCCCTCGGGCCGGCCTTGGGCGAAAGGTCGCTCTCAAGGTCGTAGTTCAACTCGATGCCGTCGAAGCCGGCGTCCTTCGCCAACTGCAGGCATTCGCGCAGGTTCATCCGGTCCGGGTACGGGAACGCCCAAAGGTTGATCGACTTCTTCATCCCGTAACTCTTGGTCGCGGCCCTGCGCGAATCGGGCGCGGCCTGAGCGGCGGGCGCAGCTGTCCCGGCGGCGGCCAGGCCGGCGGCGCCCATCGCCAGCTTGAAGGCGGAGCGACGGGACAACGCATTGCCGCTCGGCTCAGGCACCCCCCACGGGGCGGTCAGTCTCGGGGTCGGGTCGTCTTGTGATTGCATGGTGCTGGGTCGTCTCGGCGAAACTCTCCGTTGCCGCCCGTCCGGAAGCAAGGGGAATCAGGCAGCCTCGAGCATTTGGTCAAACGGCTTGGCCTCGTGGCCGGGGAAGACACGGGCCATGTCGGCACCGTGGGCGTGGCGGGGCAGGATCGGGATCAGGACGTCGCGGTAGTCGGTGGTCACCGGCAGGTCGCCGGGGCCGACCAAGGCGTCGCGAACGGCGGCGTGGCCTCGTCCGGCAGGACTTGGTAGAGGAAGAGTGCAACCGCCGGCG
>CAYWMH010000383.1:0-2005 GCA_964459315.1 uncultured Verrucomicrobiota bacterium | reverse complement strand
AAGCCTGGTAAGTCGCTGCTGGGTGCGTTCCCCGTTAGGTGCAGACGAGCTGGGTGTTGCCGTTTTCGGTGACCAAGCGTGGGTCGCAACGCCACTCGCAGCGGTGCATCTGGCTGACGCGCTGTTCCCGGCAACGCTTGCTCGACGACAACGCAAGCAACGACCTGACAACCTCGCCAACCGCATCCGTCAAGTTACCCCGAATCCGCTTCGGAGGACGGTGACCTTGACCTGCCCCTTGACCCGTTCGGGGACCAGTCGGAGCCCTTTGACCTAAATCCTTCCAAAATCCGCGCAAAAAATAACCCCTTGATTTACAAGGGGTTTGGAGATGGGCCATAGTGGACTTGAACCACTGACCTCCTCGATGTCAACGAGGCGCGCTAGCCAACTGCGCCAATGGCCCGGGTTTTACTGGCCTCCGAGCAATTCGCCCGTCAGCCACGTCGTGGCGTTCCGAGCGACGTCACTGGACGCCAACATCATTATTATACGGGACTTGTGGTGGCTGGCAAACCGAACAGCCCCGGCGCTGCTTGTTTCCCTGTGCAAATCCGAAACAGCTGACACTGGTGGACGCCCGTGGTGTTCGGTTCATTCTTGCCATGCGTACGGCCAGGCACGCAGATCGTCTTACACGTGCGCTTCGCGCAAACGCCTCGCAGCCTCGACTTGGTTGCAGAGCTTGGCGTACACCTCGCTGAGGCTCACCTGCGCCGCTGAGCCTGGGGCGAAACCGCAGTCGGGGTTCAGGGTGAGCCGGTCCGCCGAAAGATGCCGCAGGGCCTGCTCGACGCGTTCGACGATTGTCTCGACCGAGTCGACCTGCCCGGGCTGCGTGCCTACACAGCCGAGGCCAATTTCGAAATCGTCGCGCAGCTTGCGAAAAACGGCCATGTCACCGGCACCCGGCGCGGTGAACTCCATGGTCAGATGGTGCACTTTCAAGCGGTTGAGTTGCCTCAGGATCGGATCGTAGCCGCCGGAAAACATCGCCTCGCCACGGGCCCGAGCCCCGGCGCGGCGGCACAGATGAACGGCAAACTTCACGCCCGACACGCCGTCGATGACACTGTTGACCATGTCCACGCTGAAATCTGATGCGGCCTCCGCATCGTCGTAACCGCGGCGCACGTTCTCATCTACAAACAAGCACAGGTGCGGATCATCAATCTGCACGATCGTCGCATCCTCATCGCGGAGCAGATCAACTTCGCGCCGCAGGACCTCCACGCAGTCGCGAACGAAGTCCTCCCGCTTGGGATAGGCCCGGGCGGACTTCTCGGCATCCCACATCCGCTCGCCGAGCAGAGCCGGCGCCGGCAGCGTTGCCTTGATGGGGCGAGCCGTAAGCTGCCGCAGGCGGCGCACTTCATCGGCGATGAACCCGGGCTGCTTCGGCGCAAGACGATCCACCACAATCGTCCACGGCCGACCGTCCGCGGGGTTGGCTCCGACCTCAAAACCATGGGCAAGTTCGGCGATCACGCCGATGTAGCTGGCACGCCGGTATTCGCGATCGGTGATGACATCAAGGCCCGCCCGCTCCTGCATGGCCACGACATGGCGTACCGCCGCGTCCATGCTTCGCTCGTAGTCGGCGACCGGCACCGGCGGGTCCGCCATCAGCATGTCCCGCAGGTAGGCCGGGCGCGGCATCGCCCCGACGACGCTGGCCGCAAAGAGCACGGGTTCGTCGCTGGTCTTGCTCATCGCTCGCACCTCTTTATCCACACTTCGTTGGCCAACCGCAGATCCTCTTCGGTATCAATCTCCATGTACTCGCCGTGCGTCGGCGCCATCCGGATATCGACGCCCTGTTCGATCATCTCCTGGAACAGGAGGATCAGGTACGCCTTCTCGAAGACGACCGCCCCGCGCCAAGGTCGAGCCGCGAAGCAATCAGCCACGCGGTGGTAGTGATCAATGAACAGGCGGGCCCCCGCGGCGCTCATCGATGCTACGCCGATGTACTCTCCGTCGGCCTCGTCCGATGGGCTGCCGC
>CAYWMH010000382.1:0-2030 GCA_964459315.1 uncultured Verrucomicrobiota bacterium | reverse complement strand
GGGGTGACTACAGCGCCGCGCAGGTAGATCCCAACAACGACACCGACATGTGGACCATCCAGATGTACGCCGAGACGCGCAATACCGAGCAGAAAAACATCCCGGATGAAAAGCGCGACCGGTGGGGCACGTGGTGGGGTTTCATGGCGTTCCAGCCGGATGAACCGCCGGTGGTTACGCAACAGCCGGCCAGTCAGACGGTGATGCAATTTGGCTCGACCGTCTCGCTGAACGTGCAGGTCAAGGGTGCCGCGCCGTTCACTTACCAGTGGCGGTTCGGGAAAAAGGACATCGCCGGGGCCACGGCGGCAGATTATACGATCGACAATTTTCAGCCGGAACACATGGGCCGTTACGAGGTGGTGATTCGTAATGCCACCGGCTACACGCGCAGCAAGACCGCCGTGCTCGACGCCATCCTGCCGACGATCGCCGCGCCGGACTTGGCCAAGCGCATCAGCGGTGCGAACGTCACCATGACCGCCGCGCCGACGCCGGTTGAGACGGTCATCGGTATCCACACCAACGTCGTGTTGCGCGTCGAGTCGCACGGCACCGGGCCGTTCGCGTACCAATGGAGCTTCAATGGCGAGGCGATCGACGGGGCCACCGCCGACTCGGTCGACCTCGGCGTGATGACGCCGGACACCGAAGGCACCTACTCGGTGAACATCCGCACCGCCATCGGCGAGGCCACCTCCGAGCCGACGGCGCTCGAGTGGCTGATCTTCGACGAGCCGGAGTTTTTCAACGTCAGCCTCACCGAGGCGCAGCTTGGATTTCAGGTGAGCGGGCACCGTTGGACGACCAATGTGTTCGAGTACTCCGGCGACCTCCGAAACTGGAAGCTGCTGAAAAAGGGCGGCAAGGAGGACGAGATGTTCAACGACTCCGGCGAAAACAGCAAGTCGGTCAACCGGCCCGAGGGTCTCAAAAAGCTGTTCGTCCGCGCGCTGCTCAAGACGGAGAAATACTCGAAAAACGCCATCGGCTTCGTGCGAGTGACCTATCCCAAGGGCAAATCGCTCATCGCCAACCCGCTCGATCGCGAGGACGGAAACACGGTGGCCAATCTGTTCGCCTCCCTGCCGGAGGGCAGCAGCTTGGCCCAGCTTGACGAGGACGGTGGCGAGTTGGTGGTGAACGTGTTCGAGGGTGGCGCATGGGGCAACCCGGCGATGACGCTCGATCCCGGCGAAGGCGCGGTGCTCGACAACACCGGTGAGGGGCCGGTCGCGGTGGAGTATTACGGGGTGGCATTGCAGGGCGACTTGGCCTCGGGCATCCCGGCCACGGCGGCGGTCCGCAGCGCGATGACGCCGGTCGACGGCGGCGTCACCACCGCGCTTGGCCTACCGACGGCCGACGGCCTGCAGGTGCAGTTGTTTGACAACGCTTCCGGCGCGTACGTCACCCATACGTTCACCGACGGCGCATGGCAGCCGACCGAGCCGGTCATCGCGCTTGGCCAAGCGTTCCGCGTCATCTCCGGCGCGGCGTTCGAGTGGAGACAGTCTGTCGCATACAACGAGATCATCCTGCCGGAGGTCACGACGCAGCCGGAGGATCAAGTCGTCACGAGCGGCTCGTGGCTCTCGTTGTCCGTGCGCGGCAAGGGCGATCCGCTTATCTACCAATGGTATCTAAACGGCGAGGCGATCGACGGCGCGACCCGCAGCGCACTGGCGTTCGAGACAGCCACGGAAGCCGAGGCCGGCCAATACACGGTTAGGCTCACGAACCGTTTCGGTGCGGTCACCAGCCTTCCTGCGAATGTAGCGGTGCATTTCGTCATCAACCGCGACACCACCGGCGCAGGACGCATCGTGCTTGACCCGTTGCAGGATCATTACGCGCCGGGCACGCAAGTCACCTTCACCGGTGTGCCGGAGGAGGGCTACTCGTTCGCAAGCTGGGGCGGCGACGCGAGCGGCGACTCCGCGCAAACCACCGTTGCCGTCGATAAGCACCTCACGGTGACCGCTGATTTTTCACGCGACTACATCATGCCGACGCTGAGTGATGCTCAC
>CAYWMH010000381.1:0-2062 GCA_964459315.1 uncultured Verrucomicrobiota bacterium | reverse complement strand
GATGAAGTTGATGATCAGCAGAATCTTGAGCGCGAGCAGCCAACTCATGCCGCCCTGAGTCGAGACGAGGCAGATGCAGCCGAACAGGATGAGCACCGTCGAGAGCGTATCCCCCTTGCCGGCGGCGTGCATTCGCGAGTAAAAATCGGGAAACCGCAGCAGCCCGATGGTCGTTCCCAGGAAAAAGAGCAGCCCGATGGCGATGAGAATGCAGCCGAGAATCACCATCAGCCGTGCGCCTCCTGTCTGGCCGAAGCCTCCGGTTCAAGGCAGCCGCGATGCTGGTAGTACCGCGAGGCGGCGATGGAGACGATGTAGTTGAGCAGGCCGTATCCGAGCGCGATGTCGACGAACATTTCAAGCTGACCAAACAGGATGCCGGCAAAGAGCAGCAGCACGATCGACTTGGTGCCGATCACGTTGATGGCCACAAGCCGGTCGATGACTGTCGGTCCCTTGATGGCCCGCAGCAGGACAGGTAGCATCAGGGCGATCAACGCGACGCCGGCGCCTGTAATGAACGGGTTCAACTTGTTTTCTCGAAAATGTTGGCGATGCGCTGTTCCATGGCGCCGGGCAGGTCGCGTGCCGCCTTCTCGGTCAATGCGTGGACAAGAAACCGGCTGCCGACGACCCGGACCGTGACGGTGCCGGGGGTCAGGGTGATCGAGTTGGCCAGCACGAACCGGGACAGTTCCTTTTCCAGCAGAGTGTCGAACTCCACCATTTGCGGGGACAGCAGTCGGTTCATGCGGGGTGTCAGCGCGACGCGAAACACGTGGAGGTTGGCAAGGATGATCTGCCAGAACAGCCAGCCCAAATAGGCGGTGAAGCCGGCCAGTTGCCGCAGGCGACGGCCCGCCGTGGCATCCGAATCCTGAAACAGCAGGTCGGCGCACCAGGCGGAAAGGAGCAGGCAGCAGGCGACACCCATCCCGACGTGCATCGCATCAAACTTCCCGGACAACACTAGCCAGGGCGCAAACAGTACCAGGAATGAGTAAAGGTATTTCACCAGTCAGCCGGTTGCCTCCCCTTGGCCAAGCGATTGTGGGGCGGCGGTTTGGGCGCTGGGAATCTACCCGGCAGCGGCGCGTTTTTCAAGTCGCTTGGGTAGGCGCGCGGTCATTTCCCGATGCAAAACGTGCTGAAAATGGAGTCGAGCAAATCCTCGGTGCTGGTCTTGCCGACGATCTCGCCGACGGCGTTGGTGCCGAGACGCAAGTCGACCGCCACCAGGTCCGGCGGTGTCCCGGCCCGTAGTTCATCCAGCGCTGTCCGGATCGATCCGGCGGCTCGGCGCAGCGCCTCCTGGTGCCGTGAGTTGATCATAACCTCCAGCATCTCCGCCGTAATTTCCCCGTCCCAGACCTGGCTGCGGATGGCGTCCTTCAGCGCCTCGATCCCGCTTCCGTCGAGGCAGCTTACGTTCACCGCCGGGGCGTCATCGTCCATCGCTTGGCCAAGGAGGCCCGGCAGGTCGTTCTTGTTCAGCACGACGATGCACGGCCTGCCGGCGAACTCGTCGAGGTGGCATTGGTCATCCGGAGTGAGCGGCTCGGAGGAGTCGATCACGTGCAACACGAGATCCGCTTGGCCAAGCGACTCGCGGCTGCGCCGGATGCCCTCCAGCTCAATCGTGTCGCTCGATTCCTGCAGGCCGGCGGGATCGATGAACTGGACAGCAATCCCGCGAATCTGCGCCTCCTCCGAGATGGTGTCGCGCGTTGTGCCGGCTACGTCGGAGACGATCGCCCGGTCGTGGCCGAGCAGTTGGTTGAGGAGGCTCGACTTGCCGGCATTGGGGCGCCCGACGATGGCCACACGAATGCCGCGGCGAATCAGCTGCCCTTCGTTGGCCGTGGCGAGCAGTTCGTCGATCAAGCGGCAGGCGTCGTCGAGCCGCTTGCCCAAGCCGTCGACCGTGTCCGGTTCGATGTCCTCATCCGGGAAATCGATGTGCGCCTCAATGTGGGCGAGCACCTGCATCAGGTCGTCCCGCAACGTGTTGATGCGCTGCGACAGCTTGCCGGCAAGCTGCTCGTTGGCGGCGCTCAACGCG
>CAYWMH010000380.1:0-2067 GCA_964459315.1 uncultured Verrucomicrobiota bacterium | reverse complement strand
AGGAACAACCGGACTATCTGAACATCTCCCGCTTCGCCACGCCCGGCCAACTGCTTGACTTAGCCAAGCGGCGCACGCAGGTCAATCTACTCAAGAAGCGCAGCGGCCAATGAGTTCGCACCACGATGTCATTGTCGTCGGCATCGGATCGATGGGCGCAGCCGCCTGCCTGCACTTGGCCAAGCGCGGCGCCAAGGTGCTCGGCATCGACAGCCAGCCGGTGCCAAACACCTATTCCTCTTATAACGGCAACACCCGTGTCATTCGCCTGACCTATCAGGAACACCCAGACTACGTTCCACTGCTCAAGGAGGCGTACCGACTGTGGGACGAAATCGAACAGGAAACCGGCACTCGACTGTTCCACAAGACCGGCGTGTTGTACATGGGCTTCCCCGATGGCGAGGCGATCAGCGGCGTCAAACTCTCTTCCGAGAAACATGGTCTTTCCTACTCCACCTTGACGCACGCAGAGTTGGCGCAGCAGTTTCCGCAGTTCACCCTGCCCGAGGGAATGGTCGGGGCACTCGAACCGGAGGGCGGCTACCTCCTCTCCGAGCGCGCCGTCGAAACGTACGCTCGCGCCGCCCAACGCCACAGTGCCACCCTGCTCACCAACGAACCGGTTCTCGACTGGTCGCATGACACGCACAGCGTCACCGTCCAAACCGCGACCGGCACACATAACGCGGCGAAACTGATCATTTGCGCAGGAGCCTGGTCAGGCCCGTTGCTGCGCCTGCCCAAGCTGGAAATCACCGTCACCCGCCAAGTCCTCGGCTGGGTGCGCCCACCGGACGCGGCTCCCTTCCAGCGTGGCGAATTCCCGGTTTGGAACATTGACCCCAACGGCGACGGCGACCTCACAGGCATCTACTACGGGTTCCCAATGAGCGACGACCCCGGCGAAGGCAGTGGACTCAAGCTCGCATGGCATCATCCCGGCCAACCGATGCGGCCTGACGCGATCACGGCCGAGACGTTCCCGGCGGACGAGGAGGAAATTCGACTGCCACTACGTCGCTATCTGCCCGGTGCGCTTGGCCCCATCGAGACCATCAAGGTCTGCAAATACACCAACTCAGTCGACGGCCATTTCGTCATCGACCGCCACCCGGAAAGCGACCGAGTGCACTTCGCCTGCGGCTTCAGCGGCCACGGCTTCAAATTCTCCAGCGTGATGGGCCAAATCCTCAGCGACCTCGCCCTCAACGGCAAAACCAACCTCCCCATCGACTTCCTCAGCCTAAGGCGGTTCAATAATTAAACCGCCGTTTTTTAGAAACAGATTTCAGATTCACACAGATGTTTTTTTGAAAATCTGTGTCGCCATTGAAAACTTGAAACTCCCCTAGCATTGCCAAGCGCTTGGCCAAGCGGCAGGCTTTTGCGCGATGAAGAAACTGCTGACGACTCTGCTCCTGACTGCACTTGGCCAAGTGATCGTGACGGCGAAGCCATACAATGTCCTCGTTATCCAGACGGATGAACATCACTTCAAGACGCTGGGCTGTTACGGCGGCGAGATTGTCGACACACCGAACATTGACTGGATCGCGAAGAACGGCGCGATCGCCACGAGTTTTTACGCCACCACACCGGTCTGTTCGCCTTCGCGGGCCGCATTAGTCAGCGGGCGATACCCGCAGGCTACACCGGTCACGAACAACAACATCCCGCTTCGCGAAGATGTCGTGACTTTCGCCGAGGTGCTCAGGCGCAAGGGCTACAAAACCGGCTACTCCGGCAAATGGCACCTCGACGGTCTCGGCAAACCGCAGTGGGCGCCCAAGCGCAAGTTCGGTTTCGAGGACAACCGCTTCATGTTCAATCGCGGTCACTGGAAGAAGTTCGCCTTCACCAAGGCCGGCCCGCGCGTCGACTCCCGAAACAAGCGCGGTGCGCCCGATTACAAACTGAACGGGGCTGACGAGCACACGTTCTCAACCGACTGGCTCGCGAATCGAACCATTCAGTTCATCAACAAAAACAAAGGCGAGCCCTTCTGCTACATGGTCAGCTTCCCTGACCCGCACGGCCCGAACACCGTCCGCAAGCCATACGACA
>CAYWMH010000379.1:0-2070 GCA_964459315.1 uncultured Verrucomicrobiota bacterium | reverse complement strand
GTGGCAGACGGCGCACAAGATGAAACAGCAGTTCGGCAAACTCGACTCCGCCGACCACCCGGCGGCCGACAATTTCCGCGCACTGCGCTACATCGCGAAGTACACCATCAATCCAGCCGTTGCCCACGGGATGTCGCACCTCATTGGCTCGGTCGAGGTCGGCAAACTGGCCGACTTGGTCTTGTGGAAACCGGCTTTATTCGGGGCCAAACCGGAGCTGGTGCTCAAGGGCGGCATGATCGCCTGCGCCAACATGGGCGACCCGAACGCCTCCATCCCCACGCCGCAGCCGACGTTTTACCGGCCGCAATTTGCCGCGCACGGCCGGGCCAAGTTTGAGACCTGCGTGACTTTCGTCAGCCAGGCGGCGCACGACGCCGGCTTGGCCAACCAGGTGCGCTTGGCCAAGCGCGTTGAGCCGGTGAGTAACACGCGAAACATCGGCAAGGCGGACATGGTGCTCAACGACTCGTTGCCCAAGATCGAGGTCGACCCGGAGACTTACACCGTCAAGGCCGACGGAGAGGTGCTGACCTGCGAACCGGCCACCGAGCTGCCGTTGGCCCAGCGCTACTTCCTTTTTTGACATGCAACTGATCCGGCAAGCCATCAATCCAAGCACAGCCGGGTTGCCCGAGGTCGAGCTGGTTGCCGACCGGTTCAAGTTGCAGAAGCGTCGTTGGCGCGGTGAAGCGAGTGACGGCGCCGACTTCGGTTTTGAACTGGCCGAGCCGCTTGGCCACGGCACGGTTTTTTTTGAGTCGGCGAGGCACCGCTATCGCATCCGGCAGACACCCGAACCGGTGTTGGCCATCGGCCTGGCCGGCAGCGCCGCCGAGGCGGCCGAGACCGGCTGGCAGATCGGCAACCTCCACATGCCGGTGCAGGTCGTCGCGGACGAGATCCGCGTCGGCGATGACCCGGCGGTGCGGCAATTGTTCACGAGCATGGGCATTGCGTTCTCGGTTAAGGAGGAAATTTTTCAGCCGATGAAAGGCTCGATCGGTGCCGGACACAGTCACGACCACTCGCACGATCACGGCGTCGAGCACAGTCACGATCATTCGCATGGCTGACGCCAGTCGCCCCATGAACCCGTGGCTGCCACATCTGCTGCAACGCTCCGACTCGATGTTCCCGACCGGCTCCTACGCCCACTCGTACGGCATGGAGGGCGCGGTGCAGGATGGGCTGATCAACGATGAGGCCGACTTCCGCGCGTTCCTCCACGACATGGTCATCCCCGGACTCGAGAAACTGGAACTGCCTACCGCAGCGGCGGCGTTCGTGGCGGCGCAGGACACCGACCTGGCTACGCTCTGCGAGCTGGATCAACTTTATGCCGCCATGAAGCCGTCGCGCGAACTGCGCGAAGCCACCGCCCGCACCGGTCGTCAACGCCTGGCGCTGAACCTCGAGTTGACCGGCGAGCCGTTTTGGCGGGACATCGAGCAGGCCCGCTTGGCCAAGCGCCTCGAGGCGTACGAGCCGGTTGTCCTCGGCACGCAGGGTGCGCTTGGCCAGATGCCGCTCGACGACACGCTTGGCCTCGCGTTTTACCACGGGTTGACCCCGTACGTGAACGCCGCGCTCAAGCTCGTCCGCATGGGCCAGCTCGCCTGCCAAAAAATCCTCGCCGAGGCGCTGGAACAAACCGCCGGGGTGGTCGAAAATGCGAAACATGTTTCGACGGAGGAAATGGGCTGGCTCTGCCCCGCGCTCGACATCAGCAGCGCGCGGCACGAGACCGCCTTCAGTCGGCTTTTTATCTCATGAGCAACACCAAACGATTTGACCGCCCGGTGCGGATCGGCCTCGGCGGGCCGGTCGGCTCCGGCAAGACCATGCTCGCGCTGCGGCTGTGCGAGGCGCTCCGCGACGAGTACAGCATGGCGGTCATCACCAACGATATTTACACGCTCGAGGACGCGCAGTTTCTCGTGAAGAACGGCGCACTTGGCGAGGACCGCATCGTCGGCGTCGAGACCGGCGGCTGCCCGCACACCGCCATCCGCGACGACACCACGATGAACAACCAGGCCATCGCGCAGATGGAGAAACGTCATGGCG
>CAYWMH010000378.1:1671-2080 GCA_964459315.1 uncultured Verrucomicrobiota bacterium | reverse complement strand
ACCTCGCGGCGGACGTGGAGGGATTTAGATTTGAGGAGTAGCACCAAGTTCGGCACTGCGGATCTGAGGCGATGGATGCCTGCGTAGTGCGCGGAGGTTTGTTGCACGGTCGTGTCGGCGTGTTTGAGGGCGAGGGTGGCAAGGTTGCCGCAGTCACCGAGGCGCGTGGCGCTCCAGATTACATTGCGCGTAGCGGTGGTTGAGCGGTTTTCGTTGAAGGTTTTCGCGACTTGCAACCGGGCGGGTTGGCCCATTTGGCCGAGGTGATGCATGGCGCGATGGCGCACGTACGGCCGCACGTCGTCGAGGTAATTGGCGACTTGCGCGGCGTTCATTTTCGGCCAGTTCAGGCGCAGGCCGCGCGGGTCCTTGATCCGAACACGGCATGGGCTCGCTTTGAGCCAGAGCC
>CAYWMH010000378.1:1188-1661 GCA_964459315.1 uncultured Verrucomicrobiota bacterium | reverse complement strand
CCTTGATGGACGTGGCGGCGGTGCGGCGAATGCGGTAGATGCCGCCGAGGACTTCGGGCTTGGCGATTTGGGAGGTGGGGCAGCAGAGCTTGTACCAGCCGCCGGTGTCGACGACGAGCAGGCTGCCGTCGGCATCCTCGAGCACGTCGGTGGGATGAAAGTCGGGATTGTTGGACACCATGAAATCAATGTCGCTCGAGGTGAACGTCGCGCCGCTTGGCGTGAGCACGTGGCGCTGCACCTTGTGCATGTTGAACTGGCACGTGAAGAGGTTGCTTTTAAAATCCTTGCCGAAGACTTCCGACTCGTATGCCGTTAGGCCGCAGGGCGCGGCGGGCCCGAGATGCGTGAGCGGCGGCATGAGCGGGCCGGTGCGCGTGAGCTTGTCGAGAATGCTCCAGTCTTTTGGGTACAGCCCGCCGTAAACCGCGTGCACGAGCGCGTCGCGATTTCCGCTGCGCGGGAGGCTGTAA
>CAYWMH010000378.1:0-1178 GCA_964459315.1 uncultured Verrucomicrobiota bacterium | reverse complement strand
CCTCCAGCTTCCAGATAATCGGCACCGCGCTCACGTACAACGCGCCGTCATGCCATAACGCCCCCTCGGGAAACATCAGCTTGTCCGCGAACACCACCGACTTGTCGAACGTGCCGTCGCCGTTGGTGTCCTCCAGCCGCACTACGCGATGCGTCGGATTTTTAATTTGCTCCTTTACCGGCGCATTCGAGCCGGATGAATCGGTCACGTACAACCGACCCTGTTCGTCGAAGGAAGCCTCAATCGGCCGCATCACCAACGGCGGCCCGGCGACCTTCTCGACGGTGAAGCCCTCCGGCACGGTGAAGGTTTGTTTGCCAAATTTAAACTCAGCCGCGGGGGCAACGGCGGCGGCGAGAAACAGCGAAAGGAATAATTGCGCGCGCATGGTAGGTGTGCTTCAGGAGATGTTCGCAGGCAGGGCGGGATTGTCGAGGAAACAGTGGTGTGTCGGCCCACCTAAGGACTCAACAACACCGACACCATCCACCTGCTGATGCCCAAGTATTATGGCATGGTGAATTTTCTGGATGACAACGTCGGTCTTACCCTCGCCGCGCTGCGCCGGAACGGCCAACTCGATCGCACTCCCATCGTTTTCACCAGCGACCACGGCGACCTCTAGGGCGAACAAGGACGTGCTCTCATTTTGACACACCAACCTTCACCTTGTCGCGGGCGAGGTCGAGGATATCAGCGGGGGTGACGATGCGGGAAACGTTCAGGTAATCGGGCTGTTCCTTGTCGTTTTTCGGATAGCCGGCGAGATGGAGTTGGCCGATGCCTTTTTCGTACAACGACGCCAACGCCACGTGGCTGGCGGTTTCGCCGTAGCCCCAAAGGACCAGCGGCTTTTCGTAACCCAGCTTGCGCATCGCCCGCACGGCGCGACGGACGTCCCACTCCTGCTTGCCGGCCATGGTTTGGCCGAGCAACATGAAGCGGCGGCGAGCTTGGGTGATGTGGCGTTCGTCGTTGGTCAACGCACTCAGCCCGATGCCGCGCGGCATAAACACAGCGTACACGACCGGCTGGTTGCGGACGTCGTCAAGTTTCTTGTCGAGCAATGCCCGTTGCTTGTCTGTCACCGCCGCCTCGGCATCAAGCCCGGCCAACGCCAGCTCTTCTTTCCATTCGCGCGCGTAGCTGGGGCGGCCGAGTTGGAGATACTTGCGCCA
>CAYWMH010000377.1:0-2086 GCA_964459315.1 uncultured Verrucomicrobiota bacterium | reverse complement strand
CGGATCGGGACTAACAGTCATCGGGGGTGACGTGAGTTTTCGGAGTGGTGGCGCGGCGTTGACCGGAAACGGTGGCGACGTCCGCGTTGATGCAGCCAGCTTGAACCTGTCCGGAGGGAGTGTCATCGGCACCGTCAGCCCGGTGGGCGAGACTGGCGGAGCCATCCGGATCGATGCTGGCACAGTCAACCTCGGAGACGGGAACATCCGCACCGTGGCTGCCGGGGGCGACGGCGGCGAGGTGGTCATTGGCGGTGGGGCGTTCCGTGCCAGCGGCGGCTCTGTGCAATCCCTATCGTTCCCGAACGACGCCGGCAACGGCCGGGCGGGGGCTGTCACCATTGCGATGAGCGAATCGATCACCGGCGAAAAAAATCAATTTGTCGATGCCGCCTCGTTCGGCGACGGCGGGTTGTCGCCGGTCACGCTCAAGGCGGCGACCGTGGTGCTGGACGGGCTGGATTCGGACCGGGCCAGCGGCGTTCAAATGATCGCCCACCAGGGGCCGACCTCGTCCATTTCCATCGAGGGGGATTCGTTTGCCTCGCCGATGGGACGCCTCATCAACGAGGCCCGCGACGATGCGGCGCTGTCGGTGGGTGACGATTATGGCGCGATTTCGATCACCGGCGGGACGCTCAACCTAGGTCTGTTTCACGAGGGTCAGGGTCAGAAAACCGGGGCGAACAACATAAGTTTTTACACGTACTCGAAGAATGCCGGGCAGACGGGCAACATCCGTGTCGCCGCGGAGAACGACCTCAACCTCGGCGGCATCTCGTTGTCGCAGGCGGGATTGTTGCTGGCCGGGAAAGGGTTCGTGGAATCCGGCCCGGTTGGCCGCGGTGCTGATGTCCTGTTCCAGGGGAAAAATCTGAACGGGCAAACGACTCCCGGTTCCAACGGTGGATTCGCGTCATTCGAGGGCTTGTACACCGGAAATCTCACGTTTGCCGCCGAGAATCAGTTGACGCTGGGCCTCGGCCGCTACATTTACGCAAACACCGATCCGTCCGAAACCCATTCGTTGACGTTCAAGGGACGGAACATCAGCATCGGGCTTGACGAGCAGTACAACCCCAACCGCTGGGGCACGAGCTTCCTGCTGGTGCATGGTGACATCCGAGACTACATCGCCCCGAACCTCGTCATGGAGGCGCACGAAACGATTACACTTCATCCGGGATTCCAGACCAACGACGACTTCGACACCGTCGGCCCGAACAAGGGTCTCGAGGGCGGGCACGGGGTCTCGGCGGTGGACATCCAGGCGGCGGACATTGTTTTCAATGCCTCGAAGCTGTCGCTGCACAGTAACTTCGAACACCGCATCGCTGCCACCGGCACGCTCAGCCTGACCAAGCATTCGCAGATCGAAATCAAGGACTCGGACACGGTGGCGCAGCCCGCCGTGAAGGGCATCACGCTTCAGGCCGGCTTGCTGGAGATGGACAACACGACCTATCTGCGCAGCGCGAGCGCCACGCGGTTTACCTCTGCCAGTTGGCGCATCGAGGCAGGCAAGGTGCAGCTGAACGGCGCGCGCATTTTCTCCGAAAGCCTGGCCAGCGGCCAAGCGGGCGACATCCATCTGGCCGCCGGTGAACTGGCTTTGGCCAACGGAGCCAAGGTGCAGAGCAGTATGCGCAACGCCGGTTCCGCCGGTTCCATCACCGCTGAGGCGGACTCCATCCGTTTGGCCAACGGCGCGAGGATCGTGAGCGGTGTGCCGCTGCCGAGCACCGGCTACAATCCCGACAAGCACCAGCCGGGTGCCTACGGCGATGCCGGGGACGTCTTGCTCACGGCACCCTCAATCCTGCTTGACAGCGGCAGCTCAGTCAGCAGCACAGCGCTCGACATTGGCCGCTCCGGCAATATTACGCTGACCGGCGACGACATCCGGCTCGACGGCCGAGCCTATATTTTCAGCTCCACCGACGCGACCCAAGAGGCCGGCAGCTACGGCATTTTTAACCCCGACTTTGAGAAGGAAGTTTTCCGCAACGGCAGTATCACCCTCGCCGGGGGTGCGGTGGAGCTCGCCGGAGGCAGCTTCCTAAAGAGCACCACGCGAATGCCGTAC
>CAYWMH010000376.1:0-2101 GCA_964459315.1 uncultured Verrucomicrobiota bacterium | reverse complement strand
ATGGCGCTGAGCGCCGCGCTCGCGCGGCTTGGCCTCGGGGTGGTGTTTGTGACCGGGTTGGGCTGGGCGGGTTGGCTGGTGGAACGCACCTCGCGGCGGCTCTTGGCCAAGCGCAGTGTCACCTCTCTGCGAGGCGGCTCGATGGCGGTGCCGCTGCTGGCGATGAACGGGGCGCCTGGCCGTCCGTCCGTCCGTTCGTCCAACCCGCTCGACATCGAGGCGTGGTACTACGGCAGAAAGCGCCGCAAGCTCAACCAGTCCGCCACCACCGTCGCGGCCTACTCGCTCCTGTTCGCGCTGCTGCTGTTGCTCGCCGGCTTCCTCACCGGTTGCAACGAGATTTACGAGATGCCCGAGGGCGGCGGCGAGCCGCAACTGCGCCAGCAGATCGTGCGAATCCAGAAAGTTATCCGCAAAAAATACGTCATCAACCCGCTCAGCGCCGTGCTTTTCAAGCCTCCGCCAATTGAGGAGATTAAGTTACAGCTGCAGGAATTGACCCAGCATATCTATCAGGTCGGTCAGGGTGAAGGCAGGAATGCCGGCTTCGAGGGCGGCACCCGGCGTGGCAGGGTGCGTTTCATCCGCCTCAGCTACACCGGCGGCGACTGGGAGCAGGACCTCGACCGCAATGCAGACCTGATCATGCTGCTGTGGTTCGCCGCCATCACCGGGCACAAGACCGCCAAGTAGCCGGAGGTGTGGAGCGTGCGGCAGCTGAAGCGGTTCCCCGCCGGGAAAAGCCCGCCGATGGTGTACATGACCGGCCAAGGCAAAATCAGCCTGGGCGAAACAGATATCGGGATTCTCCGCGAATACCTCACCAACAAGCACGGTATGCTCTTTGCTGACAACGGCGGAAGCCACGGCTGGCACAGCCAGTTTTTTTCGCTAATGGAGAAGGTGCTGCCGAAGGTCAAGCCGCAGCCGGTACCCCTGGATCATCCCGTTCATTCCGGGGTGCCGTTCCTGCCGGTGGTGGCGCCGCACGGCGGCCGCACTGCTTGGGGATGGATAGTCGACGGGCGCCTGGCCGTGTATTACCACCCCGGCGACGTGGGCGACGCCTGGGCTGACGGTCACGCCGGTGTGCCGCGGCAGGTCTGGGAATCCGGCTTTCGCCTAGGCGGCAATATCCTGCTTTATGCACACTCGGAATACAGCCGATGGTTGACAGCAAAAAACAACTCGGACTGATTTGCACCATTGCGATTTGGTTTTGGCCGGCCGTCGAACCGACCGCGGCCAAGCTGTCTTGGCTTGAACAAATCGAAGTTGAGACTTTTGCCGAACTGCGCGAAGTCGAGCGGTTCCAGCTCAAGGCGGCCGAGGCGTTTTACACGAAGAGAGAGTTCGCCGCCGCCGCCGCTGAGTACGAGAAATTCATCACCCTTTACGAGCGCAGCCCCGGTGCGCCGTACGCCCAGCTCATGTGGAGCCACTGCCAGGTCCGGCAACGCAAAGTGTACACCGCCATCCGGGATGGTTTTCGCTCCGTAATCGACTATTGGCCGGAATCGCGCGAGGCCAAGTTGTCCGCCTATCTCATCGGCCGCTCGTACAAATCGGTGGGGGAAGTGAAGCAGGCTGACACCGCCTACGGCAAGGCGATAACGGCTCACCCCGACGATCATGTTGCTGTGTTGTCCAAATGGGACATGGCCGAGATCGCCCACATTCGGAAAGACACCCAACGACTCGAGCAGGTCTGGAGCGACCTGGTGTTCAACACAAAGCTCAACAAGCAAAACCGCTCCTACGTCGAGCGCGCCGCCCAAGCCCTGGCCAAGCATCACTTCGCCGGGGCCGACTTCGCCAAGGCCCGCAAGGCGCTCGAGGTGCCCTACAGCGACGGTGCCGTGCTGGACGCCATTTATCAAAACGCCAAGGGCGCAATCAGCCGTCTTTGCGACAATGCCCCAACCCGGCGCAGCGGCGAACAACTTGCCGACCGGATCATCACCCTGCTCCTCGACGAAACACTTAACATCCAGCCAAGCGGCAATGGGACGGATCAAATCCGCGAGCTTCACCGCCGCGCCGCCCGGTTGCACGCGCGCGCCGGGCGTGCCCTCGACGTCGTCAGCACCTACGAGCGCAT
>CAYWMH010000375.1:0-2125 GCA_964459315.1 uncultured Verrucomicrobiota bacterium | reverse complement strand
GCTTGAAGTCCTGCGAGACAACCAGATCACGATCACCGTCGTTATCAAGGTCGACGATCAGTGCACTGGCACAGTAGTCGAGCCAGTCTGTGCCGCTTTGGGCGGTGTGATCGGTAAGGGTTCCATCGGGGTTTTGGAGGAAAAGGCGGTTGGGCAATCCGCCCTGCTGGCAGAGGTATAGATCATCCAGTCCGTCACCGTTCACGTCACCTAATGCAAGTCCGTGGTTGGCAACAACATCAATCCCGAGATTGACGGGCAGGCGCGCACGCCAGTGGTCGGTGGAATGGAGCAACTGTTCCTGGTAAGCTTGATTGTGCCCAAGAAGGTCGGCGGTGCAGTCCTTGAGAAGCGGGGACTTATTTTTGGCAATTCGGGCGGATTCCTCGTATGAAAGGAGAGTGATCCTTTTGATACGCGGTGTTTCGGTGTCTGTTGTCCAATGGCAAAGCCACTCGGTGTTGATTTGTTTTCGCCCCTCGGTGGATTGGCCAGTGGCGTTAAACAGAACATGGCTTGTAAAATCATTTTGGGCCGTGTCCACCCTGTAGAGTTTAACTTCAGTTTGAAGTGCGTTGGTGGATTGAATGGTAGACAGGAGAGATTGGAAGGCAACGAGTGGGTCAACATGAGAGGTTGCGGACTCAGGGTCGCCACGTTTGATACGGAATTCGGCGCCACGGTAAAACTCTGATAATCTGTCTGGCTTAAGTTGCAGATTCAAGGAGGTGTCCTGAACAAAGAATTTTGAAATGGAATCACCTGACAGTTTCGAGGGAACGGACAGTTTTTTTGCCAGGAGTTTGAGTTGTTTGGTCGCGGCAGCGCTGAATGCCTCACTATCCCAACCGTCCTCGGTGGGATCGATACGATTGTAGGCATCCGTGAGAGGTGCGATAAAGGTGGTTTGCTCGAGCCCCGGCGCGGTATGGCTACCCTCGACAACAGGAGCAACAATCGGTTCAATCGTGGATGGAACAAGGTTGGACTCTTCCTGGGTCGTATTCTGGGAGCAACCAGCCGACGAAAGGCAAAGGGCAATACTGAGAATCCGAATCAATTGGAGGAGTCTGAGCCAATCCTCACTGTTCTTCCGAGCAACCTTCACGCGGTAGGAAAAATAGGTGTGGGATTGCAGAATGTCGATTGACAAATCCGGGTTGTTATCGGAGGAATTCCCGGCCGATGAGCAAAAACTGCCTAAATTGGGGGGCGTGCCTGCTGTTACTTACAGCCGGCTGTGATCGTGCTCCCCGCTCGACCATCGAGTCTGAGCCGCTGCCCGACCGCACGGCCCGGATCGAGGGGGCGCCGTTGTTTGAGAAATTGGCCCCGGCGCAGACCGGCGTGGCGTTTTCGCACCGGATGGCGATGGATCATCCGCTCAGCCGACTCAACAGTTCCGGTTTCGTCTGTGGCGGAGTCTGTATCGGCGACTTCAACGGCGATGGCCAGGCGGACCTGTTCCTGGCCAACGGCCCCGACCAGAACGGCCTGTTTCTGCAGCGGGACGGGTTTCGCTTTGACAACGTGACCGAGCAGGCCGGGGTCGGCGGCGGCGAGGCGTGGGCGTCGGGAGCGGCAGCGGTCGATTTCGACGCGGACGGTGACCTCGACCTGTACGTCTGCAATTACGACGCGCCGAACCAGTTATTCGTCAACGACGGCTCCGGCACCCGGTTCACGGACGAGGCGGAGGCACGCGGCCTGGCCTTGGTCGATGCCTCACTCACGCCGTCATTCACCGACTACGACCGGGACGGAGATCTCGATGTGTTCGTGCTGACCTATCGCTACTACCGGCCAGGCGGCCGGCCCGCGAAAACCCCGGTCGTCATGCGAAACGGCCGCCCACAGATACTCGCCGGGTACGAGAAATATTACGACCTGCGCCAGGTCGGCCCGTCGAACTGGACCGTGGACACGTGCGGGCGCCCGGATCGCCTGTTCCGGAACGACGGCTCGGGGCGGTTCACTGATGTCAGCGAAAGCGCCGGGATCACGGAGAAGGGCCACGGCCTCTCGGCGACATGGTGGGATCACGACCGGGACGGGTGGCCCGACCTGTACGTGGCCAACGATTTCACCGACCCGGAGCACCTCTACCGCAACAACGGCGATGGCA
>CAYWMH010000374.1:680-2130 GCA_964459315.1 uncultured Verrucomicrobiota bacterium | reverse complement strand
CCGCCGTCGTGTTCGGCCAGCCAATCCCAACCTTGGTGCCGGTGGTGCGGTTGCCCGCGCTGTCGGATGGCCCATTCCCCTTCGTCGGCATAGGTCACGGAGTCGACCGTCTTACCGTCGGCGTTCACCAGCCGGATGGTCTCGCCCCGGTTGCTCAATAGTCCGTCCCACCCGGCCACGAACGGCTGGACGCCTGGATGCTTGGCAGCAAACCGGTCGGCATCGGCCGCGACGACGAGGTGGCCGCCCGCCAGCACGGTGGCCTTCGGGAATTCAAACCGCACGCCGCGCCGCAGCGACCAACCCTCGAGATCGACCGCCTCGTTGCCGGTGTTGTGCAGTTCGATGAACTCCTCGCGGACATCCTCGGACGCGGGGTGATAATGGATTTCGTTGATGACCACCCCGCCAAACACCGGCCAAGCGGTCAGCCACCCTGCGGCGAACAGCGCCGCACGCTTCGCCAAGCGGGCGATCCGCGACACGGCTCGCGGGCCAAGCTCGATGGTTGATTGATGATTCAATGCCATGCAGTTACTCATCCGTAACAAGGCGCAATCGGAAATAGCCGGAGTCCGGTTTAAGCGAATCCAGCCGGCTCACTTGGGTTTCGCCGGCCGGGGTGAACACCGGCTGGAACTGCTTCACGATTTCCCACGGCGCACCGTTGGCCAGGCGGCGTTTGCGCTGAAGCTGGTACACCCGGTGCGGCTTGGCTTGCCATTGGAGCCGGGCGGTACCATCCGGGTCGCGCCTAACCTCGAGTTGGATCGTACTAAATGGGTTGACCGGGTCGGTGCCCGCCGCCCATTCCCAGCGGTTGGCCAAGCCGTCGCCGTCAAAGTCGTCGCTTGGTCGGACATCACCGATGCCCGACACGACATCGTCTGGCTTGGCCCGAGCGATTCGTTGCTCCCACGCGTCGGGGAGGTTGTCCGCGTCAGCGTCCGCTGATGGGCTCGAGGTAAGTGACAGATCGAAAAACAGGTCGGTGCTATCCGGGCGTGTGTTAAACAGATGCACCGCCACGATGTTCTTTCCGAGTGCGAGCGACGGGATGCTTGCGGCCGGCACGTCGGCGCTCCATTCCCTCGGCGCAAAGTCGGACTCGCTTGCCCGGCCGTTGTACGGCAACTCCCCCGGCGGTAGACCGACGCGGGCCAATTCCTGACCGTTGATCGAGAGGGCGAAGCCGTCGTCGTACATCGCCGCGAACCGTAGCACTCCCTCGGCATTCGCCTCGTGAAGCGCGAACGCGTGCCGCAGATAGACGGAGGTGTATTGGTTACGCATGTCGGCCAACGTGGTTTGCACACCGTCCCGGCCGTACCCAAACGGCGCGGCGCCGCTTGGCCAGGCACCGTGGTCAAAGTCGCGGGCCTTCCATGCGTCGCTTGGCTCGGACGCCTCCTTCACACCCTTGAACCATTTCCATTGGGCTGATTTTGCT
>CAYWMH010000374.1:0-670 GCA_964459315.1 uncultured Verrucomicrobiota bacterium | reverse complement strand
GATCCAGATTTGCGGCGCGGCCGCTTTCTGCGACTGGAACCGCACGGCCGCCGGGCCGGTCAACTCGCCATTCACCGCCTCGGACAACGCCACCCGGAACGCATCCGCGTCGGCGATGCCGGGGAATCCCAGCGAAATCTCCTTCGCGGTTTCCCCGGATTGAAACTCAATGGCTCCATCCACGAACACGTCGCCGGCTTCCCCGTTTTCATTTTCCGCATGCACGGTCAACCGTACCCGCACCGGTTTCGCTGAGGGGCGGCTCAGGCCGACGATGATGCGGCCCGGGGCGATCGGCCGCTCCCATCCCCGGAAACCGATGCCCGGCGCAACCGGGGAGCTGGACAAAAACGGCGCGAGCAATGCGGCATGGTCGGCGAATGCCCACGGCTGGTTATCGGGGAACGAGTCGTGCGACTGTGAAAGGTGGTTGCCCACGATTTTCATGCGCGAGATTTTCTCCGTCCACACATCGCGGCTCAAGCCCCAGACGTCGCGCCGGTTGAACAGGGAGAGGCTGTCGCTCATGGAGAGAAAGCCGAGGTGGCCACCGGCGTAGTTGTCGCCGAAGCGCGCACCAACCCCGTTGCCGGCGAGCAGGCAACGTTCAAGGGCGACGTTCGGTGAGAGGTACCCGGCCTCGACCGCCTGCCCGCAGTTGAGGATGACC
>CAYWMH010000373.1:0-2161 GCA_964459315.1 uncultured Verrucomicrobiota bacterium | reverse complement strand
GGTCGGGGCTTTGGCTGCCGGAGCCGTGCCACGTCAGCCCGATGCGAAACAGCCCGTTCGTTGTCGGCAACTCGACCCCGGTTGAAGCGGGCGCTGTGAGGTACGGTACGTTGCCGGGGATGGCTTTGATGTCAAAGCCCAGTACCTGCGGGAGACTCAACAGCGGGCATTGCACGTCATGCGCGGGGAGTGATTCGCCGCGCGGAATGACGCCGGCGATTCCGTCGATGCAGTGCATCAGCGAGGCGATTTCCGGCTGGCACTCAAGAATTACGCGCCCGCCCTGTTGGGCGACGAACGGGAGGAACCGCGCAAACTGAATCGTGTCGCCAAACCCCTGTTCCACCCAGACGAGGAGGGTCTGGCCGGCGAGTGATTCGCCATGCCACCGGGGCCGCTCGAGTCGTGGTCGAAGGGCGTCGTAGTTTGGCATCGACAGCCGATTCTCGTAGGCGGCCCAGCCCTTAACGAATTCGCCGCGCTTTAGCAGCGCCAGCGACAGGTTGAAGCCGGTCCCGGGGGAATCCGGCGCGAGTCGGTGTGCCTGTTCATGCCGCTCGAGCGCTTCGGTTGTTTTGCCCAGCGCCATCAGGATGTTCCCCAGGTTGGAGAACGAGTCGGCATGATCCGGATACCGTCGGACGAGCGTCTCGAAAATCAGCCGGGCCTCCTCCAGTCGACCGTCGCGCTTGAGTTGCAGCCCCTCCGCCACAAGTTCGGCAAGGGATTCCTCCGTGGATTCCATGCGAAGCGCGATCCGAACGCGGTCGATGACACTCCGCCAGTCACCAGACCGGGGCTGGCGGAACAGGCGCATGGTCGGATACCACGGGCTGTCTTCGCGGTCGTGAAGCCAGCGCCACTCGCCGGCGAAAGGCAGCAGCAGCCAGACCGGCTTGCCGAGCGCCCCCGCCAAGTGCCCCGTGGCGGTGTCCACGGCGATGACAAGGTCGAGCCGCTCGATGATCGCCGCCGTGGCCGCTAGGTCGGTACAATGCGGCGCGGCATCGGTGGCGTTGGTCGCTCGGCCAATCGTTCTCGCGGCCTCGTCACCGGGTTTGAGTTGGAGGCTGACGAAATGAACGGAATCGGCCTCAATCAGCGCCTGACAGTCGTTCCACTGCATCGAGCGGAAGGCGTCATTGCGATGGGACGGGTTGCCGGCCCAAGCCAGCCCGACCTTGAATTTCCAGGACGGTAGGTCAGGCACTCTCGGCTCGTCCAAAAGTGGCCGCAGGTACGGTATCTGGCTTGGGATGGTTTCGAGCGTGGTACCGAATAAGCGGGGCAGGCCAAGCAGGGGGACTTGGACATCGTACTCCGGCGTCGCGTCGGTCGGGATCACTACTTTGGCCAAGCCGGGGATGGACTCGAACAGCCGTCGGGCCTCGGGCGGACATTCCAGCACCACCGAGCCGACATGCCGCGAAATGGATGGGAGGTAACGGACGAATTGAATGGAGTCACCCAGCCCCTGCTCGCAATGAACGAGCACAGTCTGGTTCCGTGCCGGTTTCCCATCCCACTCCGGTTTGTTCTGGTGACGTCTCCGTTGCTGCTGAGTGGTTCGCCAGCGCCACTCGTAGTTCTTCCAGCCGTCGGCGAAGTTCCCCTCCAGCAGTTGCAGCATGCCAAGACCGTGGTGGGTGTCCGGCAGTTCAGCATCCAGATCGATTGCTCGGCAGTATTGTTCATGTGCCTCGTTGAGCCGACGGGCATCGACGAGAGCCCCGGCAAGATTGGCATGGTATCCCGCGTTGCCGGGCTCGGCGTCGATGGCCTTGCGGAAATAATCCACCGCCTTGTCGGTTTGCTGTGTCGCCTTGTAAATTGCGCCCATCGTGTTGTGTGTTGCCGCATGGTCTGGGTCGAACTGCTGGGCCTTAAGAGCAAACTGCAGCGCTTCAGCAAGTCGGTTCTGCCACAACAGCACCGAGGAGAGATTCCGGTGTGCCTCGGGCAGTTCCGGCTCGATCGCTAGGGCTCGGCGATAGGCTGCTTCAGCCTCGGAGGTGCGGCCGGTTCGCTGTAGGAGGTTGGCCAAGTTTACATGGCCCTCAGGCAGGGTGGGCTCTGAGTCAACGGCATGGCGGAATTGTTCCTCCGCTTGGCCAAGCGCACCGGTTTGGATTAGCAGCGCCCCAAGGTTGACTCGGGCTTG
>CAYWMH010000372.1:978-2177 GCA_964459315.1 uncultured Verrucomicrobiota bacterium | reverse complement strand
ACTCATAGCCGAAACGGGTTTGGTAGCGTCCTGTTATTAGGCCCGCCCTCGAGGCGCTGCAAAACGGTGCTGTGACATAGCCGTTGGTAAATCGCACGCCATTGGCCGCAATCGAGTCGATGTGCGGGGTGGGAATCTCCGTGTTCCCCTGGCAACCCAGTTCCCCATAACCCAGGTCATCCGCCAACAGGATGACTATATTTGGCTTGGCCAAGCCGCGTTCGGCGGCGTGCACCTGACCAAGCGCCGCCACGCCCAGAGCAACCCAACCACCCAGCTTGGCCAAACAGGGCCGCACGGCTCAGCCTCCGGGGTATTGGACATCCAGCCAGGTTTTCCCGGCCGCCGCCTTGAGGGCCAGATCCATCACGGTTTGGACACGTGCTCCCTGGAGGAAAGACGGATCGCAGTCACGCTGGGTTTGGATGGCGTCAATAAACTCGAAATCCTGATCCCAGCGAAAGGCGATGCCAGGGTCGCCCTGCGACGGATCCCGGCTGCTGCCCGGCCAGGCGAGGAACTCGCGGGGTACATCGACTGTCTCCAAGCCAGCTTGGCCCTTGCGGGCAATCTGGATTTGGTTTGGGTTGGCGAGTTGAAAGACCATCGTCGCCTCGCTGCCGTTGATCTCGCAGTAATCCTGGCTCCGCGCGCCCTCGCCCCGCCCTGTAGCCAACTTACTGCTCTCGAGTACGCCGGTGGCCTGGTTTTCAAACTCGGCCATCACGGTGACCCAATCCTCGAGGTCGGATGCCTCTCCCTGCCGGTCGTCGATGAACCGACGCGTGTCGGCGGTGAGGCGTTTCATGTCGCCAATTAGAAAGTGGGCGTAGTCGAGCCGGTGCGAAAGCATGTCGCCCAGTTCGCCCGAGCCGGCCATCGGGCTGGACTGACGCCAGCCGAGGTTGCGGTCGCCCCAATCCTGCAGGCGGCAGGTGCGGATGTGGTACGGCTGCCCGATGCCGCCGCTCTCGACGAGGTGCTTCATGTAGCGCATCGCCGGCACAAAGCGGTACGTGAAGGCAGTCATGTGCCGGATGCCGTGCTCGCGGGCGCAGCGCAGCATATCGAGCGTCTCCGCCTGGTTCATGCCAAGCGGCTTCTCGCAGAGGACGTGTTTGCCGTTCGATGCGGCGGCGATCGCCATTGGGGCGTGGCTCGCGTTCGGCGTGGCGATGATGACGGCGTGAATGTCATCG
>CAYWMH010000372.1:0-968 GCA_964459315.1 uncultured Verrucomicrobiota bacterium | reverse complement strand
CACGTAGGCCGTCCGTGCGCGCGAGTGGCCACGCGCGCGGGAGCCGCGCGAGGCGGGCGCGAGCGTGCGCGCGGCTCCGTGCGGCCGCCACTCTCTTGCACGCGTGGCCGCCACTTGGTAGGACCTGCCTCATCGCGCCGGATCAGCTCGTTGAAATCGTGCGTGTGCACCGGCGCGCCGGTTTCCTGAACAGCGCGTTCGAGCACCCCGGCATCGTTGTCGCACAGGCCGACCAGCCGTGTGTCCGGGCATAGCTCCAGCCCGGGAAGATGATTCTGCAGCGCAATGCCCCCGCAGCCGATAATGCCCACTCCTATCGTTGCCATATCAAACAAGCGCTTGGCCAAGCACAGCGATCTGCAGGGTGATCACCCCAGCTTGGTCCAGCGGGCGTTGTTCTTGGACGACTTCACGACGGCCTCGATGAAGGCCATGCCACGGACGCCGTCCTTGATGGTCGGGTAGTCGAGCGCGGGGTCGCCCTTGGCTAATTTGCGGCGGTCGAGCCGGGCGCGGATGTGGTTGGCGAAGTTGACGTAAATGTTCGCGAACCCCTCGAGGTAGCCCTCGGGATGCGACGGCGGGGTGCGGGCGGCGTTGGCGGCGTTGGCGCCGAGATAGCCGTTGGCGGTGCGGTACACCTGCATCGGCTGGTCGGGCCACTTGAGGAGCATGGTGTTCGGCTCGTTCTGGTGCCACTCCAAACCACCGCGCTCGCCGTAGACGCGGATGTTGAGGTTGTTTTCCTCGCCAACGGAAATCTGCGAGCTGTGCAGCACGCCCTTGGCGCCGCCGGTGAACCGCAGCAGGATGTTGCCATCGTCATCCAACTTGCGGCCGCTGACGAATGCGGTGAGGTCGGCGGCCAATTCCCTTATTTTTAGGCCGGTGATGTACTCAGCGAGATTCTCCGCGTGCGTGCCGATGTCGCCGATGCAGCCGGCGGCGCCGCTGCGCTTGGGGTCAGT
>CAYWMH010000371.1:552-2185 GCA_964459315.1 uncultured Verrucomicrobiota bacterium | reverse complement strand
ACGGCATGCCGGACGCCGTGCCGATCTCCGAGCAGGAACCGCAGAACCCAATCAACCCGTACGGGGAAAGCAAGCTGATTTTCGAGTCGATCCTCAAGTGGTATCACGAACTGCACGGACTGGAGTTCGTCGCTTTCCGCTACTTCAATGCCGCCGGTTGCAGCGAACGACTGGGCGAACAGCGACGGGTCGAGACTCACCTCATCCCGAATGTTCTGCGCGTCGCGCTGGGCCAGAAGGAGGAATGCCGCATTTTCGGCACCGACTACCCCACCCCGGACGGCACATGCATCCGCGACTACATTCACATCGTCGATCTCGCCCAGGCTCACATGCTCGCGCTCGAGCCGCGCAAGTGCGGCTTTTACAACCTCGGCAACGGCGAAGGCTATTCCGTCCGTGAAGTGATCGAGACCTGCCGTCAAGTCAGCGGAAAGGAAATCCCCGCCATTGAGGAACCCCGCCGTCCCGGCGACCCCGCACGGCTCATCGCCGGCTCGCAAAAGGCCATCGAAGAACTGGGCTGGAAACCGCGCTACGCCACGCTTGAGCAGATCGTGGACTCGGCGTGGCGCTGGCACTCCGCGCACCCCAACGGCTACACCGGCTGACCGATGACACCAAGCGCCGACTACCTCGAGAAATGCCGCGAGCTGGTGGACAACGCACTTAGCCAAGCCGAAGCCATCAATCAGGCGGCCGACTGGTTTGCAAAGACCATCCTAGCAGGGCGAATGGTGCACCTGTTCGGCTCCGGCCACAGCCGCATCATGGTCGAGGAAATGTGGCCGCGCTACGGCTCCTTCCCCGGGTTCAACCCGATCGTCGAGCTATCGCTGACGTTTCACAATCCGGTTGTCGGTGCGAACGGCCAGCGGCAGGCAATGTTCCTCGAGAACACCCCCGGCCTTGCCAGGCGCATCCTGCGCAACTACGACCTGTCGCCGGACGACTCCGCGCTCGTCGCCTCGTCCAGCGGCTGCAACGTCGTCCCGATCGAAATCGCGCAGGAGTTTCAGCGGCGCGGCCTCAAGGTTGTCGCGCTGATCAGCCGACGGCATTCCGAGGCCAGCGACAGCCGGCATGAATCCGGCCAAAAACTGCAGGACTGCGCCGACCTCGTTCTCGATACTGGCGCACCGGCCGGCGATGCCATGACCGCGATCGACGGCATGGATGCTCCCGTGTCGCCCGGCTCAACCGTCGGCGGCTGCATGATCGTCAACGCCCTCAAGGCCGAGGTCGCCGCCCGTCTCGCCAAGGCCGGCCAACCGCCCACTGTGCTCACCGCCAGCGCTCTCGCCGGCGCCGAGCGCGCCTCCGAACTATTCGAGGCCGCCTACGACGAGCACGCGCGCCGCTTGGCCAAGCTTTACGAAAACCTCGGCACCGATTGATCGCTTGGCCAAGCGCGGTGCTTGAATAGGAAGCCAAGCGCTGGTTGAATCGCTTCACATGAAAGAGCAACCGCTGCGCACGACGGTCATCGGCAGCTACCCGTTCCCCGGCTGGCTCGAGTTCGCCTGCCAAAACCTCGAGGAGTTCGGAGACGCGGACCGCGACGAGATGATCGACGACGCCGTGATCGCCGCGTTGCACGACCAACTCACCTCCGGGCTTGACGTGGTGACGG
>CAYWMH010000371.1:0-542 GCA_964459315.1 uncultured Verrucomicrobiota bacterium | reverse complement strand
CGCTTCGGCCCGCCGGCCCACGATCAACGCGGCAAACACAAGATCAGCTGGCCGTTCGAGGCACCAAAAGGGCTGGGCACGGTGGACGATTTCAAGCGCCTCCAGCGCCTGGCGAGGGGCAATGCGACGCTCAAGGCCAGTGTCCCCGGCCCGTACACGCTCGCCGGGCGGCTGCTGCCCAACCGCCGCTACCCCGACCGCTGGGCCATCACCGAGGAACTGATCCCGATCGTCGCGCGTGAACTTGAGGATCTCGTCGCCGCCGGCTGCACGGAGATCACCGTCGATGAGCCGTCGATGAGCTGCTACGCGCACCGGGAGGACACCAAGCAGTTCGTCGATATTTTCAACCGCACCGTCGAGCCGGTCGCTGGCAACTGCCGCCTGTCCACGCACCTCTGCTTCGGCAACTACAAGGGCCGCGCAGTCGGCCTGCGCCAGTATGCGCCGATGTTCCCCGATTTCCTCGAGTTCAACGTGGACGAACTGCACCTCGAGATGGCAAGCCGTGAGTTCGCGGAACTGGAACTCATCGGCGAAAT
>CAYWMH010000370.1:0-2199 GCA_964459315.1 uncultured Verrucomicrobiota bacterium | reverse complement strand
GATGTCGGAGCCGTCGGCGCGCATGGTGTAGGCTTTGGGCATTTTGACAATCATGTCTGGCTCACCGAGCAGCCAGTCGCTGGCGAACTCGGGCGGCTCGGGCAGCTTGTCGGCCGGCCCTTCGGCCATGCCGGACTTGTACCAGTTCTTGAGCGTGGCCAGTTCGTCGCCGGTGAGGCGGCGCTCGTCGACGAACTTGCCGTGGCCCTTGACCGGGTGCCACGGCGGCATGTAGCGGTCCTCGGTCACCTTGGTGATCAGGCGGGCGCGTTTCTTCACGTCGCTGTAGGTCTGGAGCGTGAACGGCGCCGCCTGGCCGTTGCGATGGCACTCGGTGCAGTTGTTGTAGATGATCGGCGCGATGTCCTCGGTGAAGGTCGGCTTGGCCTTGGCCGCGGCGGTCGCGTTCGTTTGGAGCGCGGCGACGCCGGCCAGCGCCAGCCCCGTTCGGATGAGTTTACTTGTCTGTTTTTTTGTCATTGGAAAAATCGATGTAGCAGCCGACCACCTCGGTGGTGCGCTTGGCCAAGCGTTTGCCGGCGAGCAGCGCGTCGAGCGTGTCGCGCAGGTCGCGTTGGGTCGGCTTGAACCGTTTCTTGCCGAAGTCGGCGTAAAGGTTGTCGATGCGGCCATGATACAGGAGGCGTGCCTTGGCGTCGAACACGGCCGCCTCGGGGGTGACCGAGGCCTTGGCCAGGCGCGTCAGCTTGTGGTCGTGGTCGAGCACGACTGGCGCGCTGAGCTTGTATTCGCTGGCGTGGGCGCGGGCTGCCTTGGCATCGGTGTCGCGGTCGGGATGCACGAGGTACAGCGCGACGCCTTTCTTGGCGTACGCCTTGTGGATGCGGGTCAGTTCCGGCGCGTAGACGTTGGACACCGGGCAGTCGCGCAGCAGGAAAACAAAGACGACGGCCTTGGCCTTGCCGGAGCTGAACGGCGTGTGCTGCTTGCCCCGGACGTCGGTGAACGCCAACTCGTTCGCGGCTGGTTCGGCCTGGGCCAAGCCGGCTTGGCCAAGCGCGAGCAGCGCGGCGAGCAGTGAATGTTTTTGGAGGCGAATCATCGGCAACCGTCCCAACGTGATACGAGGCCGCTTGGCCGGAGGTTACACGACGGCAGCTCGCGGGCCAAGCGCGTCAACCGAGGAAGGCGTCGTGGACGGCGCGGGTGGCTGCCTCCGCCTTGTCGATGCCGATGACGACGGAAATCTTGATCTCGCTGGTGGAGATCATCTGGATGTTGACGCCGGCCCCGGCCAGCACCTCGAACACCTTGGCCGCGATGCCGGAATGGCTGCGCATACCGACGCCGACGATCGAGAGCTTGCCGATGGCCTCGTCGGCGAGTGCTTCGCCGAAGCCGATGTCGCCGCGGATGCCGTCGATAACGCCCTGCGCCTTGGCTACGTCTGGCTTGTCGATGGTGAACGACAGATCGGTCGCCGGTGTGTCGCTGCCGTGGCTGACGTTTTGCACGATCATGTCGACATTGATCGCCGAGTCGGCCAGTTGCTGGAACACGCGGGCGGCCATGCCCGGCTTGTCCGGCACACCGACGAGCGTGACCTTGGCCTGGTTCTTGTCGAGCGACACGCCGCGAATCACGACGTCCTCCATGCTTTGGGTTTCTTCCTTCACGAGGGTTCCGGGGTTGTCGTTGAGGCTGGAGCGAACTTCAAAAATCACGCCGAACTTCTTGGCGAACTCCACCGAGCGCGACTGCATTACCTTCGCGCCCAGGCTGGCCAGTTCAAGCATCTCGTCGTACGAGATCTCCTCGAGTTTTTTCGCCGTCGGCACGAGGCGCGGGTCGCTGGTGTAAACGCCGTCGACATCGGTGTAAATCTGGCACAGGTCGGCCTTGAGTGCGGACGCGAGCGCGATCGCCGTCAGGTCGGAGCCGCCGCGGCCCAGCGTGGTGATGTGGCCCTCACTCGTCTCACCCTGGAACCCGGCGACGATAGTCACGTTGCCGGCGTCGAGCAGGGCGTGAATTTTCTTCGGCGTGATGTTGCGGATCTTCGCCTTCGAGTGGACGCCGTCGGTCACGATGCCGGCCTGCGCGCCGGTGAGTGAAGCAGCCGGGATGTCCATCGACTGCAGCGCGATGGCCAGCAGGGCAATCGTGGTCTGCTCGCCGGTGGAGAGCAACATGTCCATCTCGCGTTCGCTCGGCACCGGCATGAGCGTCTTGGCCATG
>CAYWMH010000369.1:0-2208 GCA_964459315.1 uncultured Verrucomicrobiota bacterium | reverse complement strand
CGGTTCGACAAGTTGGTCGAGTCCGACAAGTCCGACACGCTGCAACACCAGTCGCTCACCGTGCAAGTGGCCTCCAACCCGGCGTGGTACGCGGTGCTCGCCCTGCCCTATTTGATGGAGTACCCGCACGAGTGCACCGAGCAGACGTTCAACCGGCTTTACGCCAACACACTCGCGGCGCACATCGCCAAGTCCGACCCACGCATCCGCCGCGTGTTCGATCTCTGGAAAGGCACCGACGCGCTAGACAGTCCGCTCGAGAAAAACGAGGAACTCAAAAGCCTGCTGCTGCTCGAGACGCCGTGGGTGCGCGAGGCCAAGGACGAAAGCCAGGCGCGCCGCAACGTCGGTATTTTGTTCGACAAAAACCGGCTCGACTCCGAGACCAAGCGCCTGCTTGAGCAGCTTGGCCGCGCCCAAAACACCGACGGCGGCTGGCCGTGGATGCCCGGCGGGCGCAGTAACGACTACATCACGCTTTACGTCACGACCGGCTTTGCGCGGCTGCGTCATCTCGGCGTCGAGGGCGTGCCGGTCGTCCAGGCGGTCAAGGCGCTTGGCCGGCTCGACGGCTGGATCAAGAAGCGCTACGAACGCATTGTCGAGAACAAGACGCTCGACGGCAACCATCTCAGTTCAACCGTCGCGCTCTACCTCTACTGCCGCAGTTTTTATTTGAAAGATCGGCCCGTTGGCCAGGCGCACAAGAAGGCGTTCGATTACTTCGTGGGCCAGGCGCGGACCCATTGTCTGAAGGTCGGCAGTCGGCAGTCACAGGCGCACGTCGCGATCGCACTGCATCGCTTGGGCGACAGGGAAACGCCGGGAGACGTGATCAAGTCGATCCTCGAGCACAGCGTGACCGACGAGGAATTCGGTATGTTCTGGCGCGACACCGAGCAGTCATGGTGGTGGCACCGCGCCCCGATCGAGACTCAGGCAATGATGATCGAGGCGTTCAACGAGATCACGGACGACAAGGACGCCGTTCGCGAGTGCCAAATCTGGCTCATCAAGCAAAAACAGACGCAGGCATGGAAAACCACCAAAGCCACCGCCGACGCCGTGTACTCGATCCTGCTCGGCGGCGACAACCTGCTGGCCTCGACCCAACTCGTCGAGGTGTCGCTCGGCGGCGAGACTGTGAAGCCGGAGAAGGTCGAGGCCGGCACCGGGTTCTACCAGCACAAGTTCGGCCGCGGCGAGATCACGTCCGCGCTCGGCCAAGTGGAGTTGACCAAGCACGACCCCGGCGTGGCATGGGGCAGCCTGCATTGGCAATACCTCGAGGACATAGCCAAGATCACCCCGCACACCGCCACCCCGCTGCGCTTGGCCAAGGAGATTTACGTCCGCGAAAACACGAAGTCCGGCCAGGTACTCAAGCCAATCGGGAGCGACCTCGCGCCGGGCGACGAACTGGTCGTGCGACTGGTGTTGCGAACCGATCGCGACATGGAATTCGTCCACATGAATGACCAGCGGGGCAGCGGCACGGAGCCGGTGAATGTGCTGTCCGGCTACCGTTATCGGGACGGCTTGGCCTACTACGAATCGACCCGCGACGCCTCAAGCCATTTCTTCATCGACTACCTGCCAAAGGGCACGTACGTGTTCGAGTATCCGGTGAAAGTATTCCATCGCGGCCGCTACCAATCCGGCATCGCGAACATCCAAAGCATGTACGCCCCGGAGTTCAACAGCCACAGCGCCAGCCAATGGCTCGAGGTGAAGTAGAAGTAATTGGCCGCTTGACCAGAGCTAGCGGATACCGCTGCCAACGCGGTCGTCGGGGATGCTGACTTCCTCCGGTTGATCCGCTGGAGCGGCGGCGGGCAACTCACCCCCTGAGAGCAGCACCGCAATCCCGGCGACCGCCGCCGGGGCGGCAATGGCAATCCAGACTTTTTTGATCGCAAATCGCACCGGCAATCTACTCCGCTGACCACGGGCTGCAAGCCTGCAACTCCGCCCTCTTGGCCAATCTTGACCACACCGTGCCCCCGCCCTACGCTTCGCCAACCGGCGATTTGTATGCCGTCGTGCTCCCGTAGCTCAGTTGGATAGAGCGGGTGGTTCCTAATTTTGAAGCGGGCTATATACCTGAGTTAACTCGCGGCAACTTAAATATATTCCCCGAAAACAAAGAACTATTACTCTTCAGTTATTACACCCAAGTGAACCTGAATATGCACAAATTTCGGCATA
>CAYWMH010000368.1:0-2228 GCA_964459315.1 uncultured Verrucomicrobiota bacterium | reverse complement strand
CCCGCTGCATCTCCGCAATGAAGGAGGAGCGCGTTGCCGCCTCGAAGAAGCTTCGCGGGCCGAAGCCGCTCATCAAAACCAACCGCGAGAAATTCATAGACGACATCCGCAGTGCGCTCTACGCCTCGAAAATCATCTCGTACGCGCAAGGTTTCATGCTGCTCCGCGCAGCCGCCGCCGAGTACGGATGGAAGCTCAACTACGGCGAGATCGCTCTCATGTGGCGGGGAGGTTGCATCATCCGCAGCCAGTTCCTCGGAAAAATAAAGGAGGCATTCGACAAGCGCAAGCGGCTGCCCAACTTGCTACTCGACCCGCATTTCAAGCGGGAGATCCGTAAGAGCCAACGCGGCTGGCGCAACGTCGTGGCCACTGCCGCCAAAAAGGGTATCCCGGCACCGGCCTTCTCGACCGCTCTGAACTTTTTCGACGCTTTCCGCAGCGAACGCCTCCCGGCCAACCTGTTGCAGGCCCAGCGCGACTACTTCGGCGCACACACCTACGAGCGCATCGATCGAGAGCGCGGCGAGTTTTATCACACGAACTGGACGGGACGCGGCGGGGACGTCTCCTCCAGCACGTACGACGCCTGAACATGAGCGACCCCGCACAGGTGCTGCGCGACTTTCAACCGGGCAGCGAGTTTTTCATCGGCATCGATTCCGACGGCTGCGTGTTCGACTCGATGGAGATCAAGCAGAAGGAATGTTTCGCGCCGATGTTTGTGAAGCACAACGGCCTGCAGGCGGTCAGTAAGTACGCCCGGCAGGTGTGGGAGTTTGTCAATCTCTACTCGAAGACTCGCGGCGCCAACCGCTTCCCTGCCCTGGCCCGGGCGCTTGACCTGCTGCGCGAGCGATCGGAAGTGCAGGCCCGCAACGTCCATGTGCCCAGCTACCCGGCACTTGACGAATGGATGGAGCGTGAAACCAAGCTTGGCAACGCCACCCTCGCCGCCGAAGTCGAACGAGGCAACGACGGCCTCGCCAAGGTCAAGCTCTGGTCGGACGCCGTCAACGCGCAGATTGCCGATATCGTCCACGGTGTACCGCCGTTTCCACTGGTTCGCGAGTGTCTCGACAAGGCGCTTGCCCGGGCAGACCTGATGGTCATCTCGCAGACCCCCTGCGACGCCCTAGAGCGCGAGTGGGCTGAGCACGAGCTTGCCAAATTTGTGAAAGTCATTGCCGGTCAGGAAATAGGCACCAAAACCGAGCACCTTCAGTTTGCCACCGCCGACAAATATCCCGCCGACAAAGTTCTCATGATCGGTGATGCGCCGGGCGACCACAAGGCAGCCAAGGCCAACGGCGTACTGTTCTACCCGGTATTACCCGGCGGCGAGGAGGCGTCGTGGGAACTCCTGCACGATGAGGCACTCGAGCGTTTTTTCGCCGGCACCTACGCCGGTGACTATGAGGCGGAGTTGTTCGCCAAGTTCGACGCCTGCCTACCCGAGCACCCAAGCTGGTAGATTCTTGACACCAGGTGACAGCGGGGCGACTTTCTTCTCGGTGAACGGGGAGCCTACCGGCCGATTGCGGCGAATGGCTGAGAGACTTGCGCTGGTGTGCGAGTGACCCATCGAACCTGATTCGGCCAGTACCGACGTAGGGAGTTACACCTTCCCGTTCCCGCCTAAAAATGATCGCATCAAACGATTCCTTCGACCCGTCGAGCCAGGACCAGTTGCCCAACTCAAAACGGGTTTACGTCAACGGCACAATCCATCCTGATATTCGCGTGCCGTTCCGCGAGATTTCCCAAAGCTCAACCCGCTCGCTCAGCGGTGAGACCGAGAACAACGCACCGGTGCGCGTGTACGACACGAGCGGCCCATGGGGTGACCCCGACTTTGATGGCGACGTCGCCAAAGGCCTCCCTGCCCTCCGTGACAAATGGATCCGCGACCGCGGTGACGTTGAGGAATACGATGGTCGCAAAGCCAAGCCGCTGGACAATGGCTACCTCTCAAACGTCCACGCTGATCATGCCACCCAGCGCGACAAGCCCAACCGGTTGACCGAGTTTCCCAGGCTCGGCCGGAAGCCACTCAGAGCCTCCGCCGGCCATCCGGTTACCCAGTTTTGGTACGCGAAGCAGGGCATCATCACGCCAGAAATGGAGCACATCGCCATCCGCGAAAACATGGGTCTAGCCAAGCTGCGTGAAGAATCCCAAGCGCTTGGCCAAGCGCCGGCCAACTCGCTGCTCCACCAGCATCCCGG
>CAYWMH010000367.1:0-2236 GCA_964459315.1 uncultured Verrucomicrobiota bacterium | reverse complement strand
AGTTCCGGCTGGAGTTGGGCAGTCCGAACGCCTCGAGCGTCGGCGAGTCCATGATCGTCGTCCATAACTCCGCCGCCCGGGCGTCCCCGCGCAGGTTGTTATATCGACTCCCCACGCCGGTGACCTGCACGACGATATCGTGCAGGTTTTCCGCCGAGAGCCGGCGCCGATAGAAGCGCGAAAAACTGCGCGTGTCATGCGCGTTGGTCCTGTTGGGGATCGAGCTGAGCTGATAGAGGCGCGAGTTCATGATCCGCCGCATGAGCTGCTTGAGATCAAACCCGTTTTTGGCAAAGTCGGCCGCCAAGGCGTCAAGCAGTGCCGGGTTCGTCGGTGGATTCGTCGCCCGAAAATCATCCACCGGGTGCACAATGCCGCGGCCAAAAAACTGCCCCCAGACGCGGTTGGCCATCGCCCGGGCAAAGAACGGGTTGTCCGGTTCGAGCATCCAGTTGGCCAGGGTCTCTCTCGGATCAATACCGGTGGGCATTTTAATCGGCTCGGCGGCTAGGGGCGTGGGTATCATCACCTCGTTGCTGACCGGATGTCGCACCGTGCCCCCCGGCGCATGGTAGATGTACTGGGTGCCGGCCGAGATCGGCGGCGAGATACCGGTGCCCTTGCGCTTGGTCTCGGCGAAGAAAGCGGCGAACTGGTAAAAATCGCGCTGGCTCCACCGCTCGTTCGGGTGGTGATGGCAGCGGGCACACTCCATCCGCACGCCGAGAAAGGCCTGGCTGAACAGCGTCGTCAACGTCTCCGGTTCGCGGCGCGTGCGATAGATCACCGTCGGGCCGACCCGGTGCGTGCTGCCTTTGGCCGTGAGGATTTCCCGCACCATCCGGTCGTACGGCTTGTTGGCGGCGAAACATTCGCGAATCCAGTTGTCGATCGTGTAGGCGCTCTTGAGCCCGACCCGTGCGATGTTCGGCCGGAACAGGTCGCCCCAGCGGTTGGCCCACGTGTCGGCATACGCCGGGTCATCAAGCAGCCGGTCGATCAGCCGGGCGCGTTTGTCCGGCGACGCATCGGCGAGAAACCGCCGCGCCTCGGCCGGCTCCGGCAGCAGGCCAATCGTGTCGATAAACGCGCGCCGCATGAAGTCCGAGTCGGTGCAACGGTCGCTTGGCAGCAGACCCAGTTTCTGGAACCGTGCATACGCCAGCTCGTCGATGAAGTTGTTGCGCGGCAACGCGGCATACACCCCGTCACTGTAACGGCGGTCCGTCGGCACCGTGACCCGCGCCTGCGCCACCTCCCCCATGTAGCGCACGACGATCACCCCCTCGCCATTCAACGTCCCCGTCCGCACCAACCCAGTTTCGTCCACCTCGGCGATCTCTTTTTCGTTCGCCGAAAAATCCGCCAAGTGCGTCACATCCTGGGCCGTCCCGTCGGCAAATCGCGCGGTCACCACCAGCTGCTGCTCCGCCGACTTGGCATACCGCTGCTCCGCCGGAAACACAGAGATTCCCTCCAGCGCGGACTCGCCCGGCGATCGATACGGCATCCCCTGCCCGATCCAGTCGTGGATGACCTGATAAAACGGCGAACCGACCTCAAGCCGCCTGCCGCCCTCGTGCTCGACCCCGAGCGTCGGTTTCTTGAGCAACAGGCTCTCCGCCGGGAATGCCGGGAACACCCGGCGACCGCGCGCATCTTTCACGATTTCCCGATAATCGGCCGCCGGGTCGAACGAGAACACCGAAAGCGAAAACCCGTTCTGCCCCTTCGGCTTGGCGTGGCACTCACCCGCCGTGCATCCGGCCCTGCCGAGCACTGGCAGCACATCGCCCACGAAACTCAACGGTGAATCGCCCGGCTTCGTGCCGACAAACAGATCGACATTGACCACCTGCCCGGCGGACTCCACGCGCAGCTTGGCCAAGCCCTCGCCTCGCGCATGCACCACCCCATTCTCCACCACCGCCACGGCCCGATTGCTGCTGGCAAACACCGCCTCGCGGGTCCAGTCCATGGTCAACCCGTTGGCCAAGTGCTGATGGACCACGACCTGCTGCCGCCCCTTGGCCAAGAGATTGAATTCCGGCGGAAAAACGACGAGCGGTTCCGGCTCAAGCGCTTGGCCAAGCGACCCTGTAAGGGACAGCAAAACCGAGAGCCCAAGACTGACCGAAAAACCGCTGGCTGAAACGCGATACACTCCTAGTCGGCGAAAATCTATGCCCCCCCCGACACCGATGCAACCCTCAGTTTCGGCGTTCCGAAGAAGCCG
>CAYWMH010000366.1:0-2258 GCA_964459315.1 uncultured Verrucomicrobiota bacterium | reverse complement strand
AACGTTCAATGTGAAGGACAAGAGCGGCAACGCAGCGGCAACGGTGATCCGTACGATTACAGTAGGGGATGTAGAGGAGGATGTGGTTCCTCCCGTGATCACGCTGAATGGTTCACCGAGCGTCACAATTTCTGTCGGAGGCGATTACACAGATGCTGGGGCGACGGCGCACGACAACTCGGACGGGGACATTAGCAGTTTAATTCAGGTGTCGGGTGTGATTCTCACAGGCAAACTGGGCATTTACACGATGACGTTCAATGTAAAGGACAAGAGTGGCAATGCAGCTGAAAAGGTGATTCGGACGATTACGGTAGAGGATCAGACGTCACCTGTGATGACGCTGAATGGGTCTCAAGCTGTTACGATTCAATTTGGGGATGTCTACGAGGACGCTGGAGCGACGGCTCGCGATAACGTGGACGGCAATGTCACCTCGTCGATCCAGGTAACAGGGGCCGACAATGTGAACCAGCCAGGCGTTCATACAATCACGTTCAACGTCAAGGACAAGAGCGGCAACGCCTCCGTGCCCGTGGTCCGCACCGTTACGGTGGTGGATGACGTTCCGCCAGTAATCACACTGAACGGATCGTTGAGTGTCACGATCTATGTCGGGGAGACGTACACGGATGCGGGAGCAACGGCATGGGACAATGCGGACGGGGACATCAGCAGTTTGATTGAGGTTTCTGGGATCATCCCTACTGGCTCGCCGGGTGTTTTCACTAGGACGTATAAGGTCCGGGATCAAAGTGGCAATACTGCTGAATCCTTGGTGAGAATCATCCGGGTCATTGAGTCCGGACCGCCGGCACTGCAGATCGCCCGGAACGCGGACGGCACCTTCACGATTCGGTTCGAGGGTCGGCTTCAGACTGCCCGAGCTGTGAATGCCTCGTGGCGGGCGCTTTCGTTGGAAAGCCCAGCAGTGCTGTCGGCTGATCAGGCTGCAGCATTCTTCCGTGCCAAACACTGAGTATTCACAGCTTCGTTTCGTGAGAGCCGATCTCTGATGAACTCACGGTTCAACATGTCGATGGTCAATCCATGGGTTTGGGTGGCCGCTTGGATGGGCGTTATTTTTATTTTCTCAACCGATCATTTTTCAGGCGCGCAAACCTCGCGTTTCATCGGCCCGATTTTGAAGTGGATCATGCCGACCATCTCCGTTGAGTCCATAGCCAATGTTCAACTTTTCGTCCGAAAAACCGGCCATCTAGCCGAGTATGGGATCTTGTCGATCCTCATCTGTCGCGCCTTGGCCAAACGCGTTGCGCCGGGGTCGCTGCCGTTGGTTGCGCTTGGCCAAGCGGTGCTGATCGCCGCCGTGTATGCCGCTTTTGACGAGTGGCACCAGTCGCGGACTGCCGAGCGCTTCGGGTCGGCGCTCGATGTCGGCATCGACACCGTGGGTGCGGTGCTCGGGGCTGCGTTTTTCGCTTGGCTTTCCCGCCGCAAAACCGCGACAACCGGCCCATGAAACGGCCGATGGTTCGGGTCGCGGTGCCGTACATCATCGGCATCGCCCTGGCCGATGCTGGTTGGCTGCCGTTCTGGCCGTTCCTCGCTGCCTGTGCCGCCGCAGCCGCGCTGGCCGCCGTGTTGAAGGCGACCCGATCGGTCTGTCTTTGGCCGCTGCTCTTTGGCCTTGGCTTGGCCAACCAATCGTACCACCTCCACCGCATTCCGGCGGACGACCTCCGGAAGCAACTCGCCGAGGGGCAGCAGATCGTCACCGTGACCGGCCACCTAGCCACCACGCCGGAGCACCGCGTCAGTGACATCAACGGGGAGGAGTATTGGCGCTCAATGGTGGAATTGGCCGTCACCGAGATCGAGACGGACACCGGCCGCTTGGCCGTCAGCGGCACGGTGCTCGTGTCGGCGTCGTTCCGCTTGGCCAAGCGGTACTACGCCGGGCGGCAGGTGAGCGTGACCGGTGTCCTCAACCGCCCGCCGGTCGCCGCGGCCACCGGCATGTTTTCGTATCGCGATCACCTCGCCCGGCACGGGATCCACTTTCAGCTTCGCACCAAGACGCGGCGGGATTGGCAACTCCTCGACGAGGCCAAGCCACCCGCGCCGCCGCTGTTCGTCCGATTCCAGCGCTGGGCCCGCGCCGCCCTGGCCAAGCCGCTCGGCGGGGAGGCGGATACCGTTCGCCTGCTGTGGGCGATGACGCTCGGCTGGCGCACGTCGCTCAACGGCGAGGTGGCCAAGCCGTTCATGCACTCCGGCACGATGCACGTCTTCGC
>CAYWMH010000365.1:0-2265 GCA_964459315.1 uncultured Verrucomicrobiota bacterium | reverse complement strand
GGTTGGTGGCATTGACCGGCAGGCTGCCGCCGTCGGGCTTGTAAACGAGCGTGGCGGGGCTGCGCATGGCGCTCTCCTTGAGCGGCGCGTATTCCCAGACGCCTGGCCAGTTGCAGCCGCCAAGCCGGAAGTTGGCGGCGTAGTTATTTGTGGTTTTGTCCCAGTCGTAAACCGTTTCCTTCGTCTTGAACGGCTTGCTGGGGCAGCGGAGGGTCTTTTTGGTTTCCTGATATGGCAGCAGATAGTTAAACCACGACGTGCGGTTTTGTTGGCCGCCCACCAGTGTGAAGGTCCAAGCGAAGCGGTCGCCGTTGTCGCCGGTGTACATTTTCGAGGCGAGGGTCAACTGCTTGATGTTGTTTAGGCAGTAGATTTCCTGACCCTTGGCCTTGGCCTTGGCCAAGGCTGGCAACAGCAGGGCCGCCAGGATGGCGATGATGGCGATGACGACCAGCAACTCGATCAGCGTGAATGCGCGGTGGCGTTTCATGGCTTGGCCAAGCGCTACGGCTTGGCACCCCAGTTGAGCAGGCGGCCCTTACGGCTGGGCTTGTCCGGGGTGTTTTCGTTGCGATGCAGTACGTTGTTAATGTCCACCTTTTTGGAGATGTGAAGCACGGTCCGTTCCTTGTCCGCCCCGCTGAACTTTGACGAGGCCGCCTTGCCACGCGCGGTCCTGCGCTTGGCCTTCCATTTGCCCGGCGCGGCATTGGCCTTGCCCGGCGCCTTGCGGCCGGAGAACCGGTTGGGATCGGCGGCCAGCCGCTTGGCCTCGAGCGCGTCCTGCTTGAGCTTTTGCAGGAACTCCAGCAGGGTGGCGGTCTCGCGGCTCGCGGCGATATCCGGGCGCAGCACGCCGTTCGCCAGGTTTTCGCGAACCTCGAGTGGCGTGATATCGAGATCCGGGTTGAGCTTACGTAACTCACGTCGTACGGCGGCCACCACCGGGTCGCTCAGCATCATCGCGCCAAGGTAGTGGCGGTTGGTCACCTCCAGTCGGAGGCGGAAGTGATCCAGTCCAGCGCTCCGGTGTCCCTCGCGCGTCAGCAGGAACAGCGTCTCGAGGTGGGCGTCGCGTCCGGGCTGCATGTGCGACAGGTCAAATGCCAGCACGATCGGCGTCTCCGGTCGGGTGTCTCCGGTGTCCTCGACATGGTGCACCTGCCAACCGATGCCGTTTGTCAGGATGATCCACTCGACGCCGTGCAACAGCGCGTGCTGCGCGGTGGCCAGCAGGTAGCGGTCGTCCGGCGCGGTGCCAATCGGGCTGACACGCACCAGCAGGGCGGCCGAGTCGCTGGAGCGAATCGCGAAATCGTAAACCGCCTCGCGGTTGTCCAGTTCCGACGTCACCTCCGTGTAGCGGTCGAACCCGAACAGGTCCGACAACAGGTCGAGTGCCAGCGTGGCGGTGTCCGCGCGACTGACGTCGCGCTCCCGCGCCGCCTTGAGCAGCGGCTTGAACCGCCGCAACTCTGCGCGGAGTCGTTCTCGGACTTTTTTTGTGATCTTGGCCATTTGACCGGTCGGACAGGTGATTCAAAGCAAGCCACCTGCCAAAAGCAAGCCGACAATGCACTTGAATTGGCCCCGTTTGTCGCCCCTAATCACCGGGCATGAACAAGCGATCGCTCCAGTTTCTACAGACCCTCGTCAACACCCCCAGTCCTTCCGGCCACGAGTCGCGCGGCCTGCGCGTCTGGATGGACTATGTCGGCCAGTACGCTGATGAGACCTACTCCGACGCCTACGGCAACTGTGTCGCCGTGCTCAACAAGGGCGGCGGCCCGAGGCTCATGCTCGCCGGCCACGCCGACGAGATCGGCATGACGGTCAACTTCATCGACGACGACGGCTACGTCTACGTGCGGCGACTCGGCGGCACCAACCCTGCGATCACCAAGGCCCAGCGTGTCACCATCCACGCCCGCAAGGGGCCGGTGAAGGGCGTTGTCGGCAGCGTCGCGCCGCACCTCATGCGCACCGAGACCGGCGCTCCGAAGGTGCCAAAAATCCACGAGTTGTTCGTCGACATCGGCGCCGACTCCCGCAAGGCCGCCGAGAAACTGATCCGCGTCGGCGATCCGATCACGCTCAACGACCAGTTCGAGTTGTTGCGCGGCGACCTTGCCGTGGCGCGGGCGTTCGACAACCGCGTCGGCACGTGGGCCGTCGCCGAGACGCTGCGCCTGCTCAAGACAGGCAAGGCCAAGCTCAACGCCGAGGTGTGCGCTGTCGCAAACACGATGGAGGAGGTCGGCTTGT
>CAYWMH010000364.1:0-2274 GCA_964459315.1 uncultured Verrucomicrobiota bacterium | reverse complement strand
TCAGCGACCTCGCGCCGACCCTGTTGAGTATCGAAGGTAAAAAGGCGCCCGCGCAGATGCAGGGCCACGCGTTCATGGGGCAGCACACGGCACCGGCGCAGCCTTTCAGCTTCGGCTTCCGCGGCCGGATGGATGAGCGTTACGACATGGTGCGCACTGTGTTCGATGGGCGGCACGTTTACATCCGCAACTACATGCCGCACAAGCCGTACGGGCAGTATCTCGACTACATGTTCCAGACGCCGACCACGCGCGTCTGGCGCGACCTGTATCGCGCCGGCAAGCTAAACGAGGCCCAGTCCCGGTTTTGGCAGACCAAGCCGACGGAGGAACTGTACGACATCGACTCCGACCCGGACGAAGTCAACAACCTCGCCAAGTCAAAGGAACACGCGCCCATCCTCAAGCGCCTGCGCAAGGCCCACCGCGACTGGGCGAAAAATGTGCGCGACATCGGCTTCTTGCCTGAAGCCGAGATTCATTCCCGCGCCGGGAACGGCTCGCCGTACGAGATGGGCCGCGATGACAGCCGGTACGATTTCGACTCTATCTCCGGGGCCGCCCGCACCGCGTCGCAAAAGGGCAAAAAGAGCACCGATCAATTGGCCAAACTCATCAGCAGCAGCGACAGCGCGGTGCGCTACTGGGCTGCAATGGGCTATCTCATGCGCGGCAAAAACGGTGTCCGGAAGGGGCGTGAAGCGTTGGCCACCGCGCTGGAGGATCCCTCGCCAAGCGTCCGAATCATCGCCGCCGAGGCGCTAGGGCGATACGGCCGCAAAGCCGAGGCCAAGCACGCCGCAGAGGTGCTGATGCAGTACGCCGCCCCGGCCAAGAACGGCATTGCCCTCTCGATGCTCGCCCTCAACGCGCTGGACGCCCTCGGCGAACAGGCGGCTCCGCACCGGGATGCGATCGGCAAACTGGCGCGCATCGACCCCCAGGCCAACCCGCGAATGCGCAACTACGCCAACCGACTGATCGGCCGCATCCTGGGTGACTCGAAGTAGCCAAGCGCTTGGCCAAGCGGCTACCCCATGCCGTACACCGCACAAGTTCTGAACGGTTTCAAACCCCTCGAAGCGTTGGAGGAGGAGTGGCGCGCACTGTTCAACCAGGCCGAGTCGCCGAATCCGTTTTTCTCCGCCGAGTGGGTTTACACCTGGCTCAACCACCGGGGCGGTCGGGTGTTCCCCGTGACGCTCATCGTGCGCGATGGCGACAATCAGCTCGTCGCCACCTGGCCCTTTTTCGAGTATGCGGCGATCGGCGGACGCGGGCTTTGGGTCGGCCTTTCGGACATCGCCGACTGCATGGATCCGCTGCTCATGCGGCACGACGAGCCCCTGCTCAAGACCGTGTTTGAGGCACTTGGCCAACTGCTCGCCGACTACCGGTTCATCTGGATTCCGCTGCTACGGGAGGAATGGGTGCGCGACCACCTGGAGCCTGCGCTGGCCACGTTCCCCAACTTGCCGATTATCCGGGAGCGTGCCCCAAACCACTTCGTTGATCTCTCCGCCCAGTCTGATTTCGAGAGTTACCTCAATGGCGCGGTGGGCGCCAAGACCCGCAAGTCGCTCCGCTACGACACCCGCCAACTTGAGCAGCTTGGCCAGACCGAGTACGTCACCTACCGCACGCCGGACGACCTGCTGCGGTTCGAGGTGGAGATGCGATCCATTGAGAAAGTCAGCTGGAAGGGGCGACAGAGAGTGGGGCATCTGACCGGGGTTGACTCAGGGGATTTTTTCCATGAACTGCTGCCGAAACTGTTGGTGCTTGGCCAGGCGGAGATCACCGCGCTGCGCGTGAACCAGATGGCCATTGCGTTCGAGATCGCCATCCGCCAGCCCGGCTACTACGGCTTTTTCCATATCGCCTACCTGCCGGACTACCACAAGTACGCGCCCGGTAAACAGTTGATGCTGCACAACATAGAGCGGGCGATGAGCGAGGGCTGCACGGAATTCGACTTCATGCAGGGAGGCCATGACTACAAGCAGAAATTCTGCACCGGCAGCCGCGCGCTGATGGATGCCTTCCTCTGCCAGCGATCGTTCGCCGGCCGGCTGAACCATTGGCTGTCGCGCCTCTTCACCCGCCGGAAGGCGAACTAGCCGCGGCTGACGCAAATCGCCCCCGACTGCCCCACCACTTTTCGGAAAGCGGCGATGTACTGGTCGAGCAACGCGCGTTCGGCCCCGGGAAACGACGGCAGCTTGAGCAGTTGCATGTTCCCTAGTTGCGTGTTCGGCACGGCATCCGGCGCGT
>CAYWMH010000363.1:1380-2311 GCA_964459315.1 uncultured Verrucomicrobiota bacterium | reverse complement strand
GCTGCCAAGTGGCGAGAGCGGCTTTCATTCGGGCCAAGCGCTTGGGCAGTTTCGCGTCGGCGCTGATCAGATTATTCGTCTCCTTCGGATCGTTGTCCAAGTGGTAAAGCTCGTAGGCAAACTTGCCCCTATTTTGCTTCACCGGCACGCGGTGCAGCTTGTAGTCGCCGTCGATCCACGCGGTGTGGCCCGGCAGCGAGTCGGTCGGATATTGGCGGTCGATCTGTCCCTCCGGCTCGGCCGGTTTTTGGCTGCCGGCGAGTTGCTCCGGTCGCCGCACCTCCAGCCTCGCCCGGCTGTTTCTCGGGCGGCCCCTAGCTTGATACGTCCAAAATCCCATCGGCTTTTCACGGCGCTTGGCCTTGCCGTCGAGCAGCGGCACGAGGCTTGTGCCGTCGAGCACCGGCTGGTTATTCGGCAGGGCGACACCGGCCAGCTCGAGCAGCGGCGGGTAGATGTCCGACGTGTTGGTGTTCATGGTCGTGATGCGGTTCGACTTGATTCTAGCCGGCCACTCGATGATCGCCGGCACGCGGATGCCGCCCTCGTACAGGCTGCCTTTGCGCGCACGCAAACCGCCGGTCGAGCCTTTGGCGATCGCGCCGTTGTCGCTGCAATACCAAAGCATCGTATTGTCGGCGACGCCGAGTTTGCGGATGCCGTTTCGAAGTTCGCCCAGCGCAGCGTCCATCGCCGTGATCTCCCCGTAAAAATTCGCCGCGCCGTCCGGCTGGTCGGCGTACATTTTTTTGTATTTGTCCACAGCGACATGCGGGCTGTGGGGATTGCCGAACCGAACATTAAGAGCCATAATTTATTGGTATCATTGACTGTTCTGAAATGCGGTGATTCGTATCTAATAAGAATCTAATAAGACATAACCAACTTTGAATTGTGAGATTCATTGTGCCTCATCAATGCTCTCATTCGA
>CAYWMH010000363.1:0-1370 GCA_964459315.1 uncultured Verrucomicrobiota bacterium | reverse complement strand
CCATTGTGGCTGAAGAGCGGGCTGTTCTCGTAAAAATTCGGGCTGGAAAACCAGTCGTCGAATCCGCTGTTGCCGGGGCTGGCCGCGCCGTCGGCGCGCATCGAGCCGATGTGCCACTTGCCGAAATGCGCCGTCGTGTAGCCGGCTTTTTGGAGCGCCTCGGCGATGGTGATCTCCTGCGGCCGCAGCGTGTGGCCCCATGCAAAACAGCCGAAGCGATTCGGATGGCGCCCGGTCATCACGCTGCCGCGAGTCGGCGAGCAGACGGCCGCTGCTGCGTAAAACCGGTCGAACCGCAGACCGGTCCGCGCCATCTCGTCCATCACCGGCGTCTTGAGCACGGGATGACCGTTGTACCCTGTGTCCCCCCAGCCCTGATCATCAGCCATGCAGAGAATGAAGTTCGGCCGCTCATCTGCCAGCGGCTTGGTCCAGGCGGCTGACGAGATCAAAATTAAAATAAAAAGTCGTTTCATGGTTTGTGCCAACAGTGCAGGCCGAGCCTCGCTGTGAAAAACCAAATAGTCGAGTGCCGCTTTGCCCTTGCCTCGGGTTGCGCTTGGCCGGATGCTCCCGGCCGACTTTTCCAATGATGAAAGCCAAATCAATTCATTGTATCGCCTCGCTTGGCCTTGGTCTTGCGCTTGGCCAAGCGGCTGACCCGGTTCGCGATCGCGTGGCCAAGGGCGTGGCTGCCGAGCTGCCGTCCCTTGTTTCGCTCTACAAACATTTTCACGCCAACCCGGAGTTGTCGTTCATGGAGGTCGAGACGGCCAGGCGCATGGCAGCCGAGCTGCGGGACGCCGGGTTGACGGTCACCACCGGCGTCGGCGGGCACGGCCTCGTCGGTGTCCTGAAAAACGGCCCCGGCCCGACACTGCTCATCCGCGCCGACATGGACGCCCTGCCGGTGCGTGAGGAAACCGGCCTGCCGCACGCGAGCAAAAAACAGGTGACCGACGAACACGGCAACACCGTCCACACCATGCACGCCTGCGGACACGACGTGCACATGACGAGCTTCGTCGGCACGGCGCGACTGCTCGGCCAACTGCGGGACGCATGGAGCGGCTCGCTGGTAATGATCGGCCAACCGGCGGAGGAGCGCGGCGCCGGCGCGCGTGCGATGCTGGCCGACGGGCTGTACGAGCGGTTTCCGGTTCCGGACTACTGCATCGGGTTGCACGTGGCTTCCGACCAGCCGGCCGGGACGATCGGCCACAACTCCGGCTACGTGTACGCGAACGTCGACTCGGTCGACATTACCGTGCGCGGCCAGGGCGGTCACGGCTCACAGCCGCAGGCGGCGAAGGATCCCGTTGTGCTCGCCTCGCAGATCGTCATCGCGTTGCAGACGATCGTCAGTCGCG
>CAYWMH010000362.1:0-2316 GCA_964459315.1 uncultured Verrucomicrobiota bacterium | reverse complement strand
CCTGCCGGAGGCGGGAGACAAGATCCTGAATCCGTTCCCGATCGGCCGAGCCGTAACTGATAAAAACTTCCTCCGGCATGAGATCGTTGCTGTGGAGCGAAAGCTATGAATCTTTTATAGGAAGGGCAACCACGGAATGCGCGGAGAGTTTGGGCGGGCTACGACGATGGGAGCGTATGGCGTGGGGTGGGAATGTCCTGCGGTGGACGGCGCGCTGGTGATCCGCGTGGGCGAAGAGGTGCCAAACCGAACCCAGCGTCGCGTGCGCCTATTGCCGGCCGAGTAGACCTTGCGCTTGGCCAAGCGCTTCCCCCGCGTCCCCCCGTCTGTTCGAGGCGGGGTGGTAATGCTTGCGGTAATCCTTCGGCGCGAACCCGGTTTCGCGCTTGAAGAAGCGGGTTAGTTCCTCCGGGCTCTCGAACCGCATCTCGCGGGCGACCTGGCTGATCTTTTTGCCGGTGTTCTTGAGCAGCGCCTGCAGGCGGGCGAGGCGGACGCGCTTGATCTCCTCCTTCGGCGTGTGGCCCATCTGCTTGAGGAAATTCTTGTTGAAACCGGAGTGGGACAGGCGGCTACGCTCAACGACCTCGGAGACGTGGACTGGGTAGGACGGCGCGCGGCTCCGGATGAAATGCACCGCCTCGGCCACGACGGGATCGTCGCCGGCGAGCGTGTTGGTCGACTCGCGGGCGACGAGCTCGTGGATGGGGATCGGCATCACGTGGTCGTCGGTGACCCGGGCGCCGCGCATCATCGTGGAGAGCAGGCTGGCCGCCTGGTAGCCGACGCGCTCGCCCGGGTAGGCCACGCTGGAGAGGGGAGGGGTGCAGATCTGGCAGAAGACCTCGTCGGCGTTGGTGCCGATCACCGCGACCTCGCCCGGCACGGCGATGTCCAACTCGTTGCAGTTGCGGATGATGTTGCTGCCGAGCATATCGTCCTTGGCGAAGATGCCGACCGGCTTGGGCAGGCGGCGCAGCTCGGCGGCGATGTGTTCGTGCATGTTGACCCACCGCCCCTCCCACGGGAAGCGGTCCGGCTCAAACTGCACGTTGGTGCAGGAAAAACCGGCCTCGGCGATCCGGCGCTCGAACGCGCTGCCGCGCTCGCGCGAGTAGGTACGCGACGGGTCGCCCCAGTAGGAGAAATGTTTCAGTCCCAGCGTGAGCAGGTGCTTTGCGGCCATCCGGCCGATCTCCGCGTTGTTAGGGATGACCGACGGGAAGCCACGCCCGCAGCACTCGGCGCTCAGATTGACGACCGGGATGTTGCGCCGCTTGAACGCCACGGCCTCCTCTGACGAGTGGCGGAACAGGATCAGCCCGTCGCCGCGCCATTGCTCGTCGATCACGACCGGGGCCATCTCGTTGGTGGAGTCGACAAGCGTGTGGATCTGCCACTGCTCGTGGTTTCGGATAAACTCGACGATGCCGCGAAAAATCGGCCGCGTGAACGACGCCCAAGACGGCACGCGAATCCCCACGACCGGCATGCCGTTCCGGGCGGCGGGTTTTCCGTTGGTCCCAGAGTTCGCGGCCATGGTCAGTCGGGTTACTCCTTGATGGTGAACGGGCGGTCGTCGCGGCGCTTTAGCAGCGCCAGGAAGGCGGTAAACATCAGAAGCCGGTAGGATTAGATAAGGATGGCTTCGCCGCTGGTCTCGCCGGGCTGTTCGTTCCATTGCGCGATGGCGCGCTTGGCCAAGCGGGTGCGCTTCGGTGCGTCGGCGAGGAAGTCGTACTCGAACTCCCCGAAGCCGGGTTGTTTTTCTAGGCTCTCCTTGGCGATGTGGCGCACGACGCCGTAAGGGTCTTCAAGCAGTCGGGCCAGATGCGGCGCTAGCCAGTCGCCGCCGGAAATGTCACGGGCCGGTTGCCCGCCGGGATGCCAGGCTGTGATGGCGCCATCGAAGCGGTCACGGTAGTACCGGACGGTGCCGGAGGGGCACACTTCAAATGCCGCACCATCGGCGATGCCGAACCGATCGGCATTTGCGGTTCGGGACTGATTGATTTGCTCGCCGAATTGCGTCGGCATGAGCTCATGACCCCCAAGGGTGTCTTTGCCGGAAAGCGCAAACAGTGGGATATCGTGCCCGAACGGGGCATCATTTTCAGCCGACGCGATGCGAGCGAACTGGCCCAGGCGAAAGCTGCGAACTACTGCGGCCAGATGATGCTGATGCGCCAACTCGGCCTAAGCCCTGGCGAGGTAGATCGCCTTTACCTGGCCGGCGGTTTCGCCAATTATGTCGAACCGAGTCACGCCGTGGCGATCGGCTTTCTTGCCCCGGTTCCGGCAGATCGGATTGTGAAG
>CAYWMH010000361.1:0-2317 GCA_964459315.1 uncultured Verrucomicrobiota bacterium | reverse complement strand
TTGGTCGCACCAACGGGACGCTTGTCATCACCAACATGGTGCAGAAGGAGGTCGAGCGTTTCACCGGTGGCATCAAGACCTACAGCATCCAATGGGGAAACAATTACAAGACAAAGGGTTATCTGCCGGATCCAGCTGCGGATACGACCGTTAATCTTCATTACCACCTGCTGGTGGTGGACGCCTTCCTCAACACCCATACGCCGGTTATCGTGACTGACCTGACCGCCACCAGTGACAAGGTGATCTTCAAGGATCCGATGCGCATCACGGAGAAGCTGCGGGTCAATGCGGAGCATCTGGCGGTGTACCGGGACCTGACGCTTGGGAAGGAAACCTATATGAATAGCGGGGTGATCAGTCTGTTCGAGGGGCAGAGTCAATGGAACCGGGAGGTCGCTCCGAACCTGAAATACTTCACCAATTACGCGGTGATCAACATCCCGTCGGAGGCGCACTTCGGCGATGATCTTGCGGCGCCTTACGAGGCATGGATCAATTATGGCACAAACTACGCCCGGGACGTTCACATCAAGGCCGGCCAGGTACAGAACATGGGAGTCATCGACACGGTGGCATCGCTCAAGGTTGAGGCGGAGGACTTGATTCTCCAGAACGGGAAGCTACTCGCGGGACAGTCTCTGCTACTGAAGGCGAACAATCTGAAGATGCGCGACCAGACCAACACGGTCGGTGCAGAATTGATCCTGGATGTCTCCGGCGTCCTGACCGACGGCGGCGCGGGGGCCGGGGTGGTGATCGAGACCCAGCGGGGCATACGCCTCGAGCGCAAGCCGGCGAGGGGCGATCTGCTTGGCACGGAGATTTCGGCCTCGGTGGCTGATTTTGAGAGCCAGCGCATCCATTGGCCGGCAGAGGATCGGGGTCCGAGCGTGGAGGGCTTCACCGACAATGCCGCTGTGGGCCGACTTGTTCTGGCCAAGGCCAATCAGAGTCAGTTTGTGTTTGGCGGCGAGGCCGGTCAGGCCAACGCCATTTACATCGATTTCCTTGAACTCAAGGGGGTGACGGATCAGCAAATCCTGGAGGCCGGCCTGCCGCAGTTGGACATTGAGGAGGGGTACAAGGTCTATTTCGCCGCCTCGAATGTCCCGGCGGAGTTGATCGATGGCATGTTCGGTGGCCGCCTGCGCTGGGTGAATGAATTCCCCGGCGACTACAGTTCGATGCCGCTCTACCTCGCGCCGCTCGACAAGACCATCCGCGTGAACCGTTCCTTCCGCCAGAGCATCCTGTTTGACACCGACGACGACGGCACGGCAAACGGCTTTGACCTGACCCCGTTCGGTGGCGGTCTGCCGGACATCACCGCCGTGACCCGCTCCGGCGGCAAGAACGTGGACATCGAGTGGATGGGCATCCCAGGTAGTCTCTATCGCATCGAGTACAAGGACAACGTCGAGCAGGCCAAGTGGCAGCTGCTCCGGGAACATTTTTATGACGGACTGATCGTGATACGGATCACCCATACCGACCGCCTATCGCGCAAGACCGACCGCCGGTTCTACCGCGTCGTGTTCGTCGAGTAGGTGCCGCGTGCGGTTGGTTCAATGAAGGTAAAAAAGAATGGACCCCTGGGTTCCGTTGAGAATTTGATACGAATGACGAAACGTTGGATCAACTTTTGGACGGCTCTGCTGGCGCTGGCGCTGGGCGGGCAACTTCAGGCCGCCCAGCTTGGCCAAGCGGGGGACGCCGGGCCGCAGGTGGTGCAGGTGGGCGGCGTGGATGTCCACCCGACCCACATCCTGGCCCGGCTGAAGGATCCCGCCCAGGCCGGGTTCGTGGCCAAGCGCCTGTCTGCGAAAGGATACACGGTCAAGCGCCAATACCGGCTCGTGCCGGGCATGATGCTGATTGAGCGCCCCGCCGCCCCGCTTGGCCAAGCGGGCCAGGTCGCCCGGGAGTTGAAGCGGCGCATCGCCGAGCTCCAGTCCAGCGGCTGGGTCCTCTACGTCGAGACGGACCGGGCCCTCACCCGTTATGCGACGCCGCGTGATGCCGCGTTTCAGGACGGCCGGTTGTGGGGCCTGCTCAACAACGGGCAGAACGGCGGCGTGGACGACGCCGACATCGATGCCGAAGAGGCGTGGGACATCACGACCGGCAACAAGGAGATCATCGTGTCTGGTATAGATACGGGTGTCCGGTACACCCACCTCGATTTGGCCAATCAGATGTGGGTGAATGAGGACGAGATTCCCAACAACTCCATCGACGATGACAACGACGGTTGGGTGGATAATATCCATGGGATTGATGCCGCCGACAACGACGGCGACCCGGATGATCCCGT
>CAYWMH010000360.1:0-2324 GCA_964459315.1 uncultured Verrucomicrobiota bacterium | reverse complement strand
AATGGGGGCATTGTAGGGATCCCACTGGACGAAAACCTGCCCTTTCTTGACCTTCCCACCCTCGGGGACAGCGATGACCGAGCCAATGACCACGTTGTAGCTTTCCAGTTCGCGCCCATCCTTCTCATCCACGATCAGGATCATCCCATTCTTGTTGAGAACGATGCTGTTTTCATCCTCCAACTCCACCCTGCGAATATCCTTGAACTTCACGATGCCCTCGCTGCGCGCCTCGATCTGGGGCTGCTTGAAGACGGACGAGGCGGTTCCCCCGATGTGGAAGGTGCGCATCGTCAACTGGGTTCCGGGTTCGCCGATGGACTGGGCGGCAATGATGCCGACCGCCTCTCCCAATTCAGCCAAGACACCGGTACCAAGGTTGATGCCGTAACATTTTTGGCAGACACCGCGCTTGGACTCGCACGTCAGCACGGACCGGATCTTGACCCGGTCAACACCGGCATCATCTATTGTGGCGGCGTGGGCCTCGTCGATGACCTCTCCAGATTCGCAAAGGTACTCCTCCGGGTTGACCGGGTTGACGATATCCTCGACGGCCGTCCGGCCAATCAGGCGATCCTTGAGTTGGACGACCTCGTCCTCGCCCTCGTAAATGGCCTGGCGCCAAATCCCGTTGGTGGTTCCACAGTCCAGTTCCCTGATGACGATGTCCTGCGACACATCCACCAGTTTCCGGGTCAGGTAGCCTGAGTCGGCCGTCTTCAGCGCCGTGTCGGCCAGGCCCTTCCGGGCGCCGTGTGTCGAGATGAAGTAATCCAGCACGGTCAACCCCTCGCGGAAGTTGGCCAAGATTGGTTTCTCGATGATATCCCCAGACGGCTTGGCCATGAGGCCTCGCAAGCCGGACAACTGGCGAACCTGCTGGCGGTTGCCGCGGGCGCCGGAGTCGACCATCAACCAGACCGGGTTGAACTCATCACTGCCATGGTTGTCATCCAACACCTTCAGCATGACATCCGCGATCTGGTCGGTGCAGTGGGTCCAGATATCGATGATCTTGTTGTAGCGCTCCCCGGGCGTGATCACCCCTCGGCGGTACTGCTTGTCCACATCGACAATCTGTTTCTCAGCCTTCTCGATTTCCTTGGCCTTTTCCTTGGGGATGATCATGTCATTCATGCCCATGGAGATGCCCGACTGGGTTGCCGCGGTGAAGCCAAGCTGCTTGAGGTCGTCCAGCACCCGGACGGTTTCGCCCTGGCCACATAGGCGGTAGCAATTCCAGATGATGTCCCCAAGCGCGGCCTTGTTTACAATGATGTTCGGGTACCCGATCTCCTCGGGCCAAATCTCGCTGAACACAACCCGGCCAACCGTGGTCTCGATGATACGGCTCTCCGGATCCCCGTACGGGGTCTCCTTCCCGAGGTCGGGATTGGCCAAGCGCACTACGTCGTGAATCTTCAGTTCGCAATCATGGTACGCAAACAGCACCTCCTCCTTGGAGCCGAACAACCGGATGGCCTGCTGCTTCTTGCGCACCACGCCGCGCGGCTTGGCCGTGATGTAATAGCAGCCAAGCGCAATGTCCTGGGACGGGGTGATGATCGGCTTGCCGCTGGAAGGCGAAAAGATGTTGTTCGTTGCCATCATCAGGAAGCGGGCCTCCAACTGGGCCTCGACGGACAAAGGGACATGCACCGCCATCTGGTCGCCGTCAAAGTCGGCGTTGTAGGCACTGCATGTCAGCGGATGCAGGCGGATGGCCTCCCCCTCGATCAGGGTCGGCTCAAAGGCCTGGATGGAAAGCCGGTGCAGGGTCGGCGCACGATTCAACAGGACCGGGTGCTCCCTGGTCACCTCATCGAGCACGTCCCAAACCTCGGGCGTCTTGCGGTCGATCAGTTTCTTGGCGGAACGAACGGTGTGAACGTAGCCGAGATCCTTTAGCCGGCGGATGATGAACGGCTCGAACAACACGAGCGCCATTTTCTTTGGCAAACCGCATTGGTGCAGCTTGAGCTCGGGACCGATCACGATCACCGATCGGCCGGAGTAGTCCACGCGCTTGCCGAGCAGGTTTTGGCGGAAGCGCCCGCTCTTGCCCTTGAGCATGTCGCTCAACGATTTGAGCGCACGGTTGCCGGCACCGGTCACGGCGCGGCCGTGGCGGCCGTTGTCAAACAACGCGTCAACGGCTTCCTGCAGCATGCGTTTTTCGTTCCGGATGATGACTTCCGGGGTTTTGAGGGCCAACAAATTCTTCAGACGGTTGTTGCGGTTGATGACGCGGCGGTAAAGGTCGTTCAGGTCGGACGTGGCAAACCTGCCACCCTCGAGCGGAACCAAGGGACGCAGATCCG
>CAYWMH010000359.1:0-2324 GCA_964459315.1 uncultured Verrucomicrobiota bacterium | reverse complement strand
ACCACACACCTGCCGGAGAACCTGCCCACCCTCGTCGCCGGCGGCGCCAACATGGGCCTTAAGCACGGTCAATACTGGCGTAACGGGAAAACCCAAATGTCCGATGTCTTCCTCAGCATCCTCCACTCCATGGGCATCGAGGAGGAGAAATTCGGCGACAGTAGCAAGACCGGGGCGCGATCCGTCTTTACCAAGGCGTAAACGAAGGGTGCGACAATTCCGGGTTCTGTTTCCCGGAATGCCAATGGGCTTCGCTTGTTGGCGGCTATTCGTTGTCTTCCTGCTTTAAGGCAACAGATGCATGACAAACGATGGGCGTCTTGTTACAAACCCCCAGACTGAAGTTGGCACGCAAAATCTCCAATCTGGCATTGGTATTCCTGTGTGGATGGGCAAATGCGACAGAACTGGACTTTGCGCGTGACATCCGGCCAGTTTTGTCGGATGCCTGCTACAAATGCCACGGCCCGGATGCCAAGGCGCGCAAGGCCGGTCTGCGACTGGATGACCGTTCGCCTGCAATAAAATCCGGCCTCTTCAGCGATGGCGAGATGCTCCGTCGACTTACCACGAACGATCCGGACGATCGCATGCCGCCGCCCGACTCCAACCGGCTATTGACCGCTGAGAACCGAGCCAAGCTGGCGGAATGGCTCCGGGCTGGCGCCGCTTGGCCAAGCGACGACCGGCACTGGGCTTTCGTGCCTCCCAAGCGGCCGCGCTTGGCCAAGGTGAACGACGACGCTTGGCCAAGGAACGGCATCGACCACTTCGTCCTGGCCAAGCTGGAGAGCGAGCAGCTCGCGCCCTCCCCGGAAGCTGACAAGGCCACACTGCTGCGCCGTGTTTCGTTCGACCTCACCGGCCTGCCACCGACCACCGGCGAGCTCGACGCCTTTCTCTCCGACCCCTCTCCGGACGCGTACGAAAAAGCAGTCGATCGCCTGCTCGACTCACCACGCTACGGCGAACACATGGCGCTGGGCTGGATGGAAGCGTCGCGCTACGCCGACACCGACGGCTACCAAAACGACCGGCTCCGCTACATGTGGGTGTGGCGTGATTGGCTGATTCGGGCACTCAACGACAATATGCCGTTCGACCGGTTCGTCACCGAGCAAATGGCGGGCGACCTGTTGCCGGACCGCAATTTTTTCACGCAAGTGGCCACCGGCTTCAATCGCAACCATCGCATCAACTCCGAGGCCGGCTCGATCCCGGACGAGTGGATTGTCGAATACGTCGCCGATCGCGTGGAGACGATGGGCACGATGTTCCTCGGCCTCACGTTCAACTGCGCGCGCTGCCACGACCACAAATACGACCCGATCGCACAGAACGATTTTTACCGCTTGTTCGCCTTCTTCAACGGCATTGACGAAGCCGGCCTCGGACCGAACAACGGCAACAGTCCACCGTTCATACCTGTGCCAAAAAGCTGGCCGGACTTGTCTGCGAAGGAAGCCCAATTCGTCGTGCCAGAGCCGATGAAAATCAAGGTTGTACAAACCTCCGTGCCGCGACCACAGCCGGGCGCAACCAACACAGTGATGGTGCTGCACGAGTTGGCCAAGCCGCGCGCCACCTATCGACTCGAGCGCGGCCTGTATGACCAACCGGACAAGTCAAAGCGCCTCCATGCAGCCACGCCACCGGTGCTCGGGCCGTGGAAAGATCCATGGCCGAGAAACCGACTTGGCCTCTCACGGTGGCTGGTCGATCCCGCGCATCCGCTCACCGCGCGCGTCACGCTTAACCGCCTGTGGCAGCGTTACTTCGGGGTGGGACTCGTGAAAACGAGCGAAAATTTCGGCGTCCAGGGAGAGTTACCAAGTCACCCGGCACTACTCGATTGGCTGGCTATGGAGTTCATCCGGCATAGGTGGGACATAAAGGCGATGCACAGGCTTATCGTCACGAGCGCCACCTACCGGCAAAATTCATCAGCATCGTCCACATTGCTGAAACGGGATCCCGAAAACCGACTGCTTGCCCGTGGCCCGCGCAAGCGTCTCACGCCATATGCCATTCGCGACGCGGCGCTGTTCACCAGTAATTTGCTGAATGAAAAAATCGGCGGGCCATCGGTGAAGCCGTACATGCCGCCGGGTATTTGGCGCAATATCTCCAACGCAAGCTACAAGCAGGACAAGGGTGGTAAACTTTACCGGCGCGGCATGTACACCTACTGGCGCCGTACAGTACCGCCGCCCACAATGATGACCTTCAACGCCGCCGCCCGTGAGTTCTGTACCGTCCGCACTGACCTCACCACCACGCCGCTGCAGGCATTGACGATGATGAATAACAAGACCTTCGTGGAG
>CAYWMH010000358.1:0-2326 GCA_964459315.1 uncultured Verrucomicrobiota bacterium | reverse complement strand
CCACGCAATGGTGCGCCAACCGCCCCCGCAAACGGACGGCGACAGGATGAAAACAGCCGAATTAATGGAACAACCCCCGTGGCATCCGGACTGCTGGGAATGCAACCGCCCGTGACCAACCGCCTATTTTTGTTGACCACATTGCTTTCTGTTGCCGCCTTGGCCAACGGCTCGGTGGTGATCAACGAGATTCATTACAAGCCGGCCGACAAGACCTCCCCGGAGGAGTTCGTCGAGATTCACAACCGCAGGGCAGTGGCGGTGAATCTCTCTGGCTGGCGCTTTTCGGAAGGGATCGAGTTCACCTTCCCGGAGGGAACTGTGCTGGAGCCCGGTGGATACCTGGTCGTGGCCGAGGATCCCGCGAGACTCAAGGCCGTGTTTGCCGCCGGAGCGCTTGGCCCGTACAGCGGGCGCTTGGCCAACGACGGGGAGCGGCTGGTGCTGCGCGACCGGCAGGGCGACGCGGCCGATGCGGTGGAGTACCGCAACGAGTTCCCGTGGCCGGTGGGCCGCGAGGACGGCGGCTCGATCGAGTTGATCCATCCCTCCCTCGACAACGACCTCGGCGGAAGCTGGAGGCTCTCGACCACTAGAAAGGGACAGGGCGAAGCACCCTGGGAGGAGACGGTCTTCATCGACCACAACAACCACCAGTGGCGGTACAAAAAAGGCACCTCGGCGCCGGCCGGGGGCGATGCCTGGCGCACCCTTGGTTTCAGCGAAAATGGTGACTGGAAAACCGGCCGCACCAGCATCGGCTACGGCGACAACGACGACCAGACGAAGCTCGATGACATGAGGAACAACTACTCCACCATTTATCTTCGCCATAAGTTCCGCGTGCCGGATCCCGGCGGAGTGCCGGCATTGCGCGTGAAGCTGTACGTGGACGACGGCTGCATCATCTGGATCAACGGGCAAGAGGTGGCCCGGCGGCACGTCGCCGACGGTGAGATGGGGCACGACTCCACCAGCGGCGTTGCCGACCACGAGCGCGAATGGGAACTGCTCGACTTGCCCGACCCCGGTTCCTTCCTTAAAAAGGGCGACAATGTGACGTCGTCGAGGTACTCTCTGTGGTCCGTGGTCAGCAGCGATCTGTCGATCGACGCCGTGCTGCTCGTGCCGCCCCGGCCCCCGGAAGCGGCTAGCCCGACGCCCGGCAGCCGTAATTCCGTCTTCGCCACGAACGCCCCGCCGCAGGTCCGGCAGGTTACCACCGCGCCCCGCCAGCCGCCGTCGGGACAGCCATTCCTCGTCACGGCAAAGATCACGGATCCCAACGGGGTGGCTGCGGTGCAACTGCATTATCAGGTGGTCGCGCCGGGTGACTATATCCCTGCCCATCTGCCGCTGGCCTACTCGAGACTGCTCTCCGATGCCAGCCAGCCGCTCCCCGTCAACCCGGAGTTTGAGGCGGCGGAAAACTGGCAGAAGCTCGCGATGCGCGACGACGGCCATGAGGGGGACGCCGACGCGGGGGACGGGGTTTATTCGGCGCGGGTTCCCGCGCGGGAGAACCGGACGCTGTTCCGGTACCGGATCACCGCGTCCGACGGTACGGCCTCGGTGCGGGTTCCCCTGCCGGGCGACCCGTCGCTGAACTTCGCGGCCTTCGCGTACGACGGCGTGCCGGCCTACACGCCAAGGCGGCGCACCGTGCACCCGGACGGCCTCGGCCATGCCTACCCGGCGGAGGTGATGCGATCGTTGCCGGTCTACACGCTGATCTCGCGCAAACGGGATTTCGACCAGTGCAACGCATACAGTTCGTCCTACCAGATTCCCAAGTCGAAGACCGACGCCCGCAGCAAGTTCAACTGGGAGGGCGCGTTCGTGTACGACGGCGTGGTGTACGACCACATCCGCTACCGTTTGCGGCAGGCCAACGACCGCTACGGTGGTGGCGGCAAACGGTCGATGCGGTTCCGTTTCAACCGCGGCCACTATCTGCGCGCGAAGGACAACTACGGGAAAGGGTATCCAGTCAAGTGGCGCACGCTCAACACGGGGAAGATGTTCGACAACAAGCGCGTCGGCAATTTTGGCCTGACCGAAAGCGCCAACTCGCTCATCTGGAACCTGCTCGGCGTGCCGGCACCGCACACGCACTTTTTTCATTTCCGCGCCCTGACCGGCTCGACCGAGGCCCCGACGAATCCCAACGGCCAATACACAGGCGACTTTTGGGGCATGCACCTCGCCATGGAGGATTACGACGCGCGGTTCCTCGACACCCACCAACTTGAGGACGGCAACCTGTACAAGCTGAAGGACGGCATCTTCGACGGCAATAAGGTCAAGCGTAACCAGGGCCGCGCCG
>CAYWMH010000357.1:0-2327 GCA_964459315.1 uncultured Verrucomicrobiota bacterium | reverse complement strand
CGGCTACTACACATTGCCGGAGCCGTACCCGGTTTTTCACATCACCGCCATCACCCACCGCAAAAACGCCACCTACCCGGCCACGATCGTTGGCATCCCGCCGATGGAGGATTTCTACATGGGCAGCGCCAGCGTGAAGTTGTTCCTGCCGATCTTCCGGATGAATTTCCCGGAGATCGTCGACATCGCGCTGCCGGCCGAGGGCGTGTTTCACAACCTCGTTTTTGTGAGCATCAAGAAGACCTACCCGATGCAGGCGTTCAAGATCATGCACGGCTTGTGGGGGATGGGGCAGATGATGTTCACAAAATACATCGTCGTCGTCGACGATTTTGTTGACGTACACAACACCAGTGAAGTGCTGTTCCACATGTGCGCCGACACCGACCCGCAGCGGGACAGCCTGCTGACCAAGGGCCCGGCGGATGTCCTCGACCACGCCACCAGCGACATCGCCATCGGTGGCAAACTCGGCATCGACGCCACCCGCAAACTCCCCGGCGAAGGCCACCGCCGAAACTGGCCCCCGCTCATCAAGATGGACGAGGCGACCAAGGCCAAGATTGACGGGTTTCTCAAAAACAAACGGTAACTCCAATGTGTTGCCGCGTGGCACAGGGGTCCGCTAAGGACAAAGCCAAAAAGAAGGTGAAGGCCAAGGGGGCAGTGCCGTCGGTGGCATCCCGGCTTAACCTTGCACCGACGCAGGAGGCTTTGGTGGCCGTCAACGACTCTGGCGACACTCGGCTGGAGGCGATGCGGTGGGGGTTGATCCCGCCGTGGGCCAAGGACAAGTCGATCGGGGCCAAGCTGGCCAATGCTCGGGCGGAGACGATCGACGAGAAGCCAAGCTTCCGGAATCCGTTCCAGCGACGGCGCTGCCTGTTGCCGGTGGACGGCTATTACGAGTGGGAAACGCAGCCCAGCGGCAAGCAGCCGGTATACTACTCAATGCGTGACCGCGACCTGTTCTGCCTCGCCGGACTGTGGGAGACGTGGACGGCGCCGGAGCAGGTCGTGGAGCCGGAACTGCCGGGCCTTGGCCTTGGCCAACCGGAAGCGGAGACGCTGCACACGTTCACGGTCATCACCACCACACCCAATCGCCTGGCCAAGCGCGTGCACGACCGCATGCCGGTGATCTTGCACCCGGATGACTACGACCAATGGCTCTCGCCCGAAAGCCAGGCGGCCGATCTCAAGCTGCTGCTGCGGCCGTTCGACGCCGAGCCGATGCGGGAACATTACGTCACGCCGCTCATGAACAATCCGCGTTTCGAAGCTCCGGAGTGTGTCCAACCGGTTGCCCCATGGTTTTGGTTGTAACTTTTCTGGGAATAATGCCATCTCCTCGATCTGTTTTATGGAACGAATGATTCGATTGACAGCAGTCGCCCTCATTTTCACCGTGGCGTTTACAATGCAGGCGCAGCCTTCGGGAGCAGGAGGGCGAGGTCCAGGTGGCATGATTATTCCTGTTATGGCCGCTTTGGACGAAGACAAGGATGGGGTGATCTCCGCTTCAGAAATTCAGAACGCGGAGAAATCCCTGACTGCACTCGATAAGAATGGTGATGGCAAAATCGATAATAATGAACTACGCCCTAGTTTTGGGAGTCCCGGTGGTCGAAGCAGCAGTAAGGGCCGGGGCGGTAGCCGCAGGGGCGATCGCGCGGGCCGGGATGGTCGCGGTGGGGAGCCCCGTATGGAGCGGATTCCGCCGGAGCAACTTGAATTTAACGATGGCGTCGGAGCGGTACCGGATTTGGCCACCTACAATAAGCTTTCCTATCAGGGGCCGCAGGTGATGGTCGACACACACTTGGCGGACTGGAAGTTCGTGAAGTTCCAGATTGAGGATGTCGGAAAGGGCGAGCCGGTCTTGTATTTCGTCAATACGAAGACCCATCGGGGCCACCCGATGTTTATGCGCAAGATCGGCATCGACCGGGGCGATGGGTCCATGCGCGGCGTCCTTGTTTATCGTCCACTCAAGAAAGCCCCCAATGGTGAGCCGGGTATGTTCACATTTGAGTATGAGCCGAATGACCGCTATCCGTTCGACCGCATTAAGCTTTCTTACGAGATGCTTACCCGGCACATGCCTTATCTTGAGGGACGCCTCGGCTACTATCCGATGCCGCGAGCCCGCCCGGTTTATTTCGAGGAAAAGACGCTGTACGATGCCGCCGAGTTTCCGGTTGTGCTCGATGAGGATCTCGAGAGTGACATCGGCTAGTTGCCGCTCACCGCCGCCGAGTCGTACGGCCGCCTACGCCTGATGAAGACCGGAGAGAATCCAAGCTCCCGAGATATCGTCGAGTAAA
>CAYWMH010000356.1:0-2337 GCA_964459315.1 uncultured Verrucomicrobiota bacterium | reverse complement strand
CCGCCGGATTGGCGGACGAACTTGCCCTCGCCCTCAGCCGGAGCCGTGATGGCCTCCCGATAGGAAATCTGCGGGGCGCCGACGGTGGCCTCCACCTTGAACTCGCGCATCATCCGGTCGCGGATGATGTCCAGGTGCAGTTCGCCCATACCAGCGATGATCAACTGGCCGGTCTCGTCGTTGGTGAACACGCGGAAGGTTGGATCCTCCTCGGCCAGGCGCTGCAGTGCCTCGGACATCTTGTCTCGGTCGGCACTCGAGTTGGGCTCGACCGCCATCGAGATGACCGGCTCGGGGAAGGTCGGAGGCTCGAGCATCACATCCAGCGCCTTGTCGCAGAGCGTGTCGCCGGTGGTGACGTTTCGCAGGCCGACGATCGCGGCGATATCCCCGGAGTAGACGGCGTCCACGTCGGTGCGCTTGTCGGCCTGGAGCATAATCAGGCGGCTGACCCGGTCGCGTTTTCGGGTGCGTGGGTTATAGATGGTGTCGCCCTTTTTGAGCTGGCCGGAGTAAACTCGGATAAACACCAGTTTGCCGACGAACGGATCGGTCCAGAGCTTGAAGGCCAGCGAGCAGAAATTAGCGTTGTCATCCGGCTCAACAGTGACTTCCGTGGTTTCGTCATCTGCCTCGACGGCTGTCGCGGCGGGAACCTCGACCGGCGAAGGCAGGTAGTCCACCACCGCGTCCATGAGCGGTTGCACACCCTTGTTCTTGAACGCGGAGCCACCTAGGACCGGAACGAACTGAAGCTCACACGTCAGACGATGGATGGCTTTCTTGAGTGTTTCTGGATCAATCGCCTTGTCCTCGAGCACCATCTCGGCAATCTCATCGTCGAGGTTTGAGACAGCATCGATCAACTGCTCGAGGGCCATGCCGGCGTCCCCCTTTAGTTCCTCCGGGATGTCCGTAATGTCGTACTTGACGCCGGTTTCATCCGACACGTCGTAAATGAGAGCCTTCTGGTTGACGACGTCGATGACGCCCGAGAGCTTGTCCTCCGCGCCGATGGGAATGCCAACCGGGTGTGCCTCCGCACCGAGCTTGGTTCTCAAGTCTCCCAAGGCCTTGTTGAAGTCAGCACCGGTGCGATCCATCTTGTTGATGAACGCGATGCGAGGAACGTTGTACTTGGTAGCCTGCCGCCAGACGGTCTCGGACTGGGGCTGCACGCCGGCCACGCCGCAAAACACCGCTACTGCCCCGTCGAGCACGCGCATCGAGCGCTCCACCTCCGCCGTGAAATCGACGTGGCCGGGGGTGTCGATGATGTTGATGCGGTGGTCATACCCTGTGAATAGCTTGGCCAAGCCCTCATCCAGCTGCTTCCAGAAACAGGTGGTGGCGGCGGAGGTGATGGTGATCCCGCGCTCACGCTCCTGCTCCATCCAGTCCGTGACGGTGTTCCCGTCGTGGACCTCCCCGATCTTGTGCATAAAACCCGTGTAGTAGAGAATCCGCTCCGTGGTGGTAGTCTTGCCAGCATCGATGTGGGCGGCGATGCCGATGTTCCGTGTCCGCTGCAGCGAATACTCCCGGTCAAGCGAGTTGATGTTCGTGTCCTGTTCCAATGTGGCTGTCATTTACTCTGTTGCAAAAAAATCCATCAAAAAAACCAAGCTATTTCAGAGAGCGTCTCATCCGCGGATAAACCGCCGGACGCCTGCCGCTTGGCCAAGCGCTTGGCCAAGCCGGCTCTTACTTTCTACCAGCGGAAGTGCGCGAAGGCCTTGTTGGCCTGGGCCATCTTGTGCATCTCGTCCCTCTTCCGGATGCAACTACCCTGGCCTTCACTGGCATCACGAATCTCCGTGGCCAGGGCATCCTTCATCGGCACTCCCTTGCGGGCCTGTGAAAAACTCACCATCCAGCGCAACGCCAGAGCCGTCTGCCGGCTGCCACTGATCTCGAGCGGGATCTGGTAGGTCGCCCCGCCGACACGCCGCGACTTGACCTCGAGCCGGGGCCGGGCGTTGCCCACGGCGCGTTCCAAAACCTCCAGGGGGTCGCTCCCCTGTTTTTCCGCCGCCAGCTTGTCGAACGCGCCGTAGATGATTTTCTCAGCCACGCTTTTCTTCCCCCGCCGCATTGTGAAATTCACCAGCAGGGTGACCAGTTTGCTCCCGTACCGGGAGTCCGGCTCGACTTCACGTTTCTCTGCTCTTCTACGGCGTGCCATTGCTGGTTAAAAAAATCGGTTTGCTGGAAATTACTTCTTGCCGGCCTTGGGGCGCTTGACCCCGTACTTGGAGCGGCTACGACGGCGCTTCTCGACCCCGGTGGCATCCAGTGCCCCGCGCACCACATGGTAACGCACACCTGGAAGATCCT
>CAYWMH010000355.1:0-2341 GCA_964459315.1 uncultured Verrucomicrobiota bacterium | reverse complement strand
AGGCGTGCACGTCCACCCGCTTGCCCTTGTTGCCGTTCATCGTGGCGGAGTCGTAAGTCCAGACGACTTTTTTGCCGAGGGTGATCTCGATAAGTTTGGTCCAGCTATCGTGGTAGAGAATGTTGCCGTTGGGCAGTAGGTGAACGTCGTGGTGACCGGCGTGGCCCCGCTGCGGTCCGGCGGTCTTGTGCGACCAAATCACGTCGCCGTGACGGTCGGTGATGGCGAGGATGTTTTTGCCGTACGAAGCACTGACCAAAACCAGGCGCTCTGCCTTGGCTGCGACGACGGTAAGCAACAGAATGAGTGCGAGCGAGTAATGCAGTTTGGTTTTCACGCCGGGGAAGCTAGCCGCTTGGCCAAGCGGCGTCGAGCGCGGGTTGGGAGGGACGATCAGCGAAAGAGGCGGGTCTCGAGGCTGTTGCTGTCGTCGCCCAAGCCGACGCTGGGCATGGCTTTGAGCGAGAAGACGAGGCTGACGCTGAAGTCGTCTTTGCCGGCGCGGTGGTCGCGCAGGCGGAACCGCAGCGCCGCCGTCGCGCTGGAGAAGTCGCGGTAGACGCTGTAGCTCTGTTCCTCCATCGTGCCGTCGCTGGCCTCGAACTGGTGGATCATCCGGAAGCCCCACTCCTCGTTCAGCCGATAGTAGACGCGGCTGAACAGCAGGTCGTTGCCCCAGCGCCAGTCGTCATCGAGTTGCTGCTGGAAAAACGGGTCGTACGGGTAACGCTCGCGCAACTCGTCCGGAGACAGATTGCGGAGATACCGGTGGCCAAGCGTCCAACTCCAGCGATCATTGGGCAGCAGCGAGATTGTGTGGTTGGCCTCGTTGAGCCGGCTGTCGTTGGGATCTAACCGCACCTCGTAACCGATCAGGAGCCACGAGCGCGGCTTGAGTTCCAAGTCGGAGTAAACGTCGTTGAAGCGCGCCTCGCCCGCATCGGTTTCCAGCCGCCAGTCGGCGAACAGTTCCCAGTTGAGCAGGTCATCGACTTGGCCGTTGCGCTTGGTTTGCAGCCGGTTCCGGACGCCCAAACGCACAACGTTGCGCGAGTCGATGTTGTCGATCGAGTTGTAGTCGGGAAAGTCGATCGGCCGCAGGCGCAGCGTCTGCAGTTCGCGGTCGAACTGCGGCAGCTCCCACGGGCGCCTGTCCGGCTTGGGCACGTAAATGTAATTGGCCAACGGCTGCACGATGTGCCGCAGTCCGTTGACATCGAGCAGGCGGCTTGAGGCGTTGTCCCACGTGCTCGACGCCTTGAACGAAAGCTCGACGCCGGTGTTGAACACAGAGCGGTCCATCCCGCCGGCTTGGCCAAGCGCGGGATCGCCGCCGGCCGTCGCACCGTAATGCGTCAGCCGTACCCCAGCGTGCGGCGTGACGTTGAGCCAGCCGAAGTAGGTGCGCGGCAGCAGCAGTTGCTGGTGCGAGTCGGCGCGGAACGCCTCGTAATCGTGCAGGCCAAGGTCGGTGTCCGCCGGGCGAAACCGGAAATGGCCGACCGAGGTTTCGCTCTCGTAAAAAACCGGCGATGAGCCGAGCCGCTGGCGAAGTCCGGTCAAGCGAATCTCCGGCAGCCGCTCAACGGCCTGATAAAAGTCATCGATGCGCGGCTGGGCCAGCAGGCTGACGCTGAAGTTGCGCCAATGCTTGGCCAACTCGATGTGCGATGCCGGCTGCGGGTTGCGACGAAATTGGCTCTCGAAAAAGTCGCGGTTCACGAACGCGTCACTCTGCTCCTGCAACAGTAGCTTGGCCGTGAAGTCCGGCCGAAGGTTGACCGTGTGGTACAGGCTGAGCCGATGCCGGTTGTTGCGGTCGGCGAAGTCGGCGCTGCGGGAGCGGTTGTCCGCGCCGGCGGCGGGATCGCGGTCGTCAAGCAGGTAGACCGACGCCTCGCCGACGCCGGGTTGGCCAAGGTCGTAGCGCGTGTCCAGCCCGGCCGCCCAACCCCGGCGAGTGCGGTAGTCGAGGTGCGCCTTGCCACCCAGCCGGTCGCTCAATTGCCAATTGTACGAGCCTTCAAAAAACAGGCCGTATCTGCTCCGGTAACCGGGCGTGAGGCCCCATTGATTGGACGGCCGATCGAGTCGGTGGCGGTAGTACGGGAAATAAAACAGCGGCACCCTGCCGGCGTAGAGCGTCGCGCCCCGCGCCTCGATGTATTGGCCGGACACAAGGCTCAAGCGCCGTGTGCGGAGTCGCAGCACCGGGTCGGCGCGGTCGTCGGTGGTCAGCCAAGCCTCGTCGGCCGAGAAGTGGTTGTTCGTGGCGTCGCCTTTGATGTTGGTGCCCTCGACGAAAAACGGCGCCTGACCGGCGCGGAAATGGTCGGTCTGC
>CAYWMH010000354.1:0-2347 GCA_964459315.1 uncultured Verrucomicrobiota bacterium | reverse complement strand
CGGAATATGTGGAATCGACGATTCGTTGCGCTTGCGGCAATGAAATCAAGACCCGTTCCACCAAGCCCACCATGCTCATCGGCATCTGCAACGAGTGCCACCCGTTCTACACCGGCCAGCAGAAATTCGTGGACACCGCCGGGCGCGTGGACAAGTTCCAGCAGCGCATGGCCAAGACCAAGGCCGCCCGCGAGGCCGCCAAGGTGGCCGCCGACCAAAAGCGCAAAAAGAAGAGCCTTTAGCCCGTTTTCAGAAGTTCGCCCGCGATGGAGACACAGTGTTCTCTCGCGGGCGTTCTCTATTTTTGGAGCATGAATCTGCAACCCCACATCGAGCAATTCTGCAAGCGCCGGGATGAACTGGAAAACGCCCTGGGCAACCCCGACGTGACCGGCGACAACCGGCAACTCGTCGAGTTGACCCGTGAATATTCGCGGATGAAAAAACTGGCCGAGCTGGGTGAGCGCTACCTCAAGTTCCTCGAGGACATCGCGGCCAACCGGGAACTGATCCAGTCCGAGCCGGCGGAATCGGAACTGGCCGGCTTGGCGAAGGAGGAGCTGCCCGCTCTTGAGGCGGAACGTGACCAACTCGAGCTTGAGTTGCAGTACGGCGTCATTCCGCCGGATCCGACCGACTCACGGGACACAATTGTCGAGATTCGCGCCGGTGCCGGTGGCGCGGAGTCGGCCCTGTTCTGCGCCGACCTGCACCGCATGTACATCCGGTACGCCGAGTCGCAGGACTGGAAGGTCGAGCCTATGGACGCCAGCGCATCAGACCTCGGTGGCTTCAAGGAGGTCGTGTTTGGCATCAAGGGGCAGGACGTGTTCCGCAAACTCAAGTTCGAGAGCGGCGTCCACCGCGTGCAGCGCGTGCCGGCCACCGAGACACAGGGCCGCGTGCACACGAGCACTGTCACCGTCGCCGTACTGCCGGAGGCGGAGGAAGTGGACATCGACATCAAGCAGGACGACCTCGAGATCAACGTCTGCCGAGCCTCCGGCCCAGGCGGCCAGGGAGTGAACACGACCGACTCCGCGGTGCAGATCCAACACAAGCCAAGCGGCATCATCGTCCGATGCATGGACGGACGTTCACAGCAGAAAAACAAGGAGCAGGCGATGAAGGTGCTGCGCTCCCGCCTGCTCGAGCAAAAGATCGCCGAGGAACACGCCAAGTACGCCGCCGAGCGCAAGTCACAGATCGGCACCGGCGAACGCAACGAGCGCATCCGCACCTACAACTTTTCGCAAAACCGCGTAACCGACCACCGCATCGACCTCACGCTGTACAGCCTGCCGACCTTCATCGAGGGCGAGATTGAGGAGGCCGTCTCCGCCCTGCTCGCCAACAACCTCAAGGAGCGTCTGGCCGCCCTCGAGTGACCAAACATTTTATGCAACCAGAAGGACTGATATTCGATTGCGACGGCACGGTCGTTGACACCATGCCGATCCACTACGCCGCGTGGTGCTCCACCACGGCCAAGCACGGGCTTGAGTTTCCCGAGGACCGGTTTTACGCGCTGGGTGGCGTCTCACCATTCGAGGTGCTGCGGATGCTCTCAGAGGAACAGGGCGTTGAGATTGACGCCGAGGCAGTCACCTTCCAGAAGGAAGCCAGGTACATGGAGTTGATCGCCGACGCCGAGGAAATCCCCGAGGTCATGCAGATCGTCCGCGAGCAGCACGGTAAATTGCCGATGGCCATTGCCTCCGGTGGCACGCACGAGACCGTCGAGGGAATTCTGCAACATTGTAGCATCCGTCACTACTTCGATGCCATCGTCACCAGCCAGGATGTGGAAAACCCCAAGCCGGCGCCGGACACATTTCTCGAGGCCGCGCGGCGAATCAAGGTTGCACCGGAGAAATGCCGGGCGTATGAAGACGCCGACATGGGCATCAAGGCAATCATCGCCGCCGGCATGGAGCCGGTCGATGTCCGAAAAATGCTCGCCGCCGCCAACCGCTGACCGAGCGCTTGGCCAAGCGCTCGTTTTCCCATGAAAGGACTCCCCGGATTTCGAGACTTTTACCCTGAACCGGTTCCCACGCCGGACTCGTGGAGTCTCGACCTGCGCCGCCACATCTTCGACACATGGCGCGGCACCGCCGAGCGGTACGGCTTCCGCGAATACGACGGCCCGCCGATTGAGGAACTCGAACTCTACACACAAAAAAGCGGCGAAGAGATCGTTGGCCAACTTTACAACTTTGTCGACAAGGGCGACCGCAACGTCTCACTCCGGCCGGAAATGACGCCCACCTTGGCTCGCATGGCCGCTGCCCACACGCGCAACTACAAAAAACCGATCAAGTGGTTTTCCATCCCCCAACTGTTC
>CAYWMH010000353.1:2131-2348 GCA_964459315.1 uncultured Verrucomicrobiota bacterium | reverse complement strand
GCTTCCAGTCCGGCACAGCAAACCCGGTCTCGAACACGTTGGTCGAGGCACGGTTCGCCGGGAAGAACCGCTTGAGGCCGGTGCTGTAAATGGAGTTGGAGATCGTGGTCGCCCCGGCGTTGAGCGGCACCCGGAATTCCCCGCCGCGCCATTCGTTTGGCCGCAGCTCGGTGGACTTACTATACGGCGTCGAGACCAGGTTCGTGAGCAGCCTCGG
>CAYWMH010000353.1:0-2121 GCA_964459315.1 uncultured Verrucomicrobiota bacterium | reverse complement strand
CCCGAGCTGGTATTGCTGCCGTACATCCATGCGCAGCCGACGCGGGTAGGCGTTGGTGTACGAGTTCCAGCCTTCGATGCCAAAAACGTTCGTGATGCCAAGGGTGTACATCTGGTTCGTGCTCCAGTTCCGGCTCATCGCCGGAGAAATATTGGCCGCATTGCCCTTGTTGACTTCGAGCCGTCGCGACACCTGCACGATCGATTCCACCGAGTACTCGTTGAAGTTTGGCAGACCCTTCTTTGCCCCGATGATCCACGGCACGCCATGGATATTGATGTGAAGGTCGGTGTCGAAAGGCCTTGGCGTTGACTCCGTATTTAGAACCACATCAGCCAATTCTTCATAAGGGTATACCCATTTGTCAGTCACCTCCGTGTAATGGGAAATGAACACGGTATTGCCGCTGCCCGGATTGGCGTGCTTGCGGAACACCGGCCGCATGACCGTCGGCGGTTGCGGGTAGACCAGGCGGTTGGTGGTGGCGTCGTAGATATTGGCTGCCAACTGCAGCAACCGGTGTACCTCCGGCGTGTAGGCATTGGCCGGGAAAAGCTGGATGCCGCTCGAGACTCCGTCGGTCGGAGGAAGCGGAAACAGGGGATGCTTAATTTTATCGAAAACCCATTTCGGCTTGGCTTGTGGATCATTTGTACGCCTAAGATAACCGGCGATGCCAATGTCCGGGTTGACCACCTTGCCACCAATGAACCCAGCCGTGTAAATGTTACCTGTCGCAAGATTGGTCGCCGAACGAGTCACTAGGCTGGCCCGCAGCATCGCGTGGGCAGCGCGGTTGATAAATTCGTTTGCGGTCCAGTTGGTCTGTTTGTTGTGCCCCGTGGACCAGTCGTTGGCGTAATTGATGTTCAACTTGCCACGCAATGCCGGCTCGGAGTCGACGCCCATCTGGCTGAGCAAACGATAGTATGTGCGTCGGTCGTAAGAATCAAGCCGCTTACGGACATTCATCGACTTGGGTTGAACGTTCATCGCCTGACGCAGACGTGACACAAAATTGTTCGCTCGCTGCGGCCGCTCGGCATACGGCTGGAAGGTCAGCAATTGCTGCACATCCGTGAAGCGGCGTGGGTTCTCGGCTCCGGGCCATGGGGCGTTTACCGGGTCCAAACGCAGCCCTTTCTCACTGTCCAAAGTCGGTGTACTGTTTAGGATCAGCGGCCCATCCGAGTAGTCATCAATCATGTTCAGTCCGAATCTTAGGTCGTTCAACGGCAAGCCAAGCGCGGGTAGAATGCCAGAGAGGTTACGCCGCGAACCGTAATAGCGGTGCATCATGATGTCCCGCGCATCTGAGAAAGCCCAATACTCTGCACGAGGCAGATCGAACCCCCGGGCATTGATAGGTCGAATAATCCAATCGTAATAGTATCTCCACTGAATGGGATTCAACTGCCTCAGAAAGCCGGCCAGATTCAACTCCCACGAGCCAACCCCCTGGTTGCGCATGTAGAGGTACCGGTTGCCCCCACCTATCGGGGCGTCGAGCCGCGGATTCATCGGTTCCCGGGCTTGGTTGTGGATGTGATTGATATCCAGCGAGCGGCCGGTCGGTAAGATCATATAGGCGTAACGCCCGATGAAGCGGTTGGTTGGACCATGTGCAAAGGCCGGGTTCTCCAACTGGCCAATCCACTCCGGATCACCAATAAAGTAGTCAGTCGCAAACTTGCCATCAGGAGCGACAACGGGGCGGCCCTGCCAGTTGGTCACAATCTGCAGTCCGCTGGGCTCGTAGGCCCGGTTGCGGTTCAGGTCGAGGTAAAAGCGAAAATCCTCCACTGCGTTGTAGTTCTTCGGCCGCCAGCCAAGTGCGTTGGTGTCCACGAACACCGGCGGCCGCGCCAGTTCGTGCAGGTTCGCCAAGTTGATCAACAGGTCGTCCGGGGTCAGCGCTCCGCCGTTCGGATAGACGTAGCTCACATTGGTCGGCGAAATCCTGCCAGGGACAAACCCAAGCCGGTTTAGATAGTTGGTCGAGACCGACATATCGTAGGCCAATGGATCATTCGCGGCCACCATCCGGCCGACCACTTCCGACAACGCGCTGGCAGCCGCAGTCTCAGACATGAGCTTGGCGCTGACCTGATCGGAGACCAC
>CAYWMH010000352.1:0-2349 GCA_964459315.1 uncultured Verrucomicrobiota bacterium | reverse complement strand
TGCCGCACTTCGAGAAAATGCTCTACGACAACGCGCAACTGCTGCACCTCTACCTCGACGCCCACCTCGTCAGCGGCGCGCAGCGGCACGCCGACGTCGCCCGTGACATCCTCCGCTACATACTTCGCGATATGCGCCACGAAGGCGGCGGCTTCTACTCCGCCGAGGACGCTGACAGCGAGGGCAAGGAGGGCAAATTCTACTGCTGGACGGAGGCCGAGTTGAAGATACTGCTCACGCCGGGGGAATTCGCCCTGGCCAAGCGCCGCTACGGCCTCACCGCCCACGGCAACTTCGAGGATCACAGCGACCCCGACCCGCTCAAGGGCCAGAATGTCCTGAGCATCGTCGACCCCAAGCTTAGTGACGACGAGGCCGGGCTGCTCGAGTCGGCCACCAAAAAAATGTTCGCCGTAAGGGCCGAGCGCGTGCGGCCGCACCTCGACGACAAGGTTCTCTCCTCGTGGAACGGCCTCATGCTCGGCGCGACCGCCCGGGCCGCGGTCATACTCAACGAGCCGGAATACCTCAAGGCCGCAGAGGCGAACCTCGCCTTCCTACAGCGCGAATTGTGGGACGCCGAGACTAGGACGCTTTACCATCGCTGGCGTGACGGCCAGCGCGACGACGTGCAACTGCTCGACGCCTACGCCTTCCTGCTCGACGGCGTGCTGCACCTGTACGAGGCCACGCTCGAGCCAAGCCATCTGCAGTTTGCGATCGATCTCGCCGCCACGATGAAGGCCAAGTTTTACGATGAAGCCAACGGCGGCTTCTGGCAGAGCGTCCACACCCAAAACCTCATCCTGAAGGTGAAGGAGGATTACGACGGCGCGGTCCCCTCCGGCAACTCGGTGGCCGTGCTCTCGCTGTTGCGCCTCGGGAAGATCACCGATCAGGAGGAGTACACCAACATCGCCGAGAAGACGTTGCTGCTGTTCAGCGACAACATGATCAACGGACCGAGCGCCGTGCCGTACCTGTTGCAGGCACTTGACTTCCTCGTGCACGAGCCGCGCCGCGCCGTGATCACCGGTGACCCCAAGTCAACCGGGGCTCGCAGCCTCATTGCCGCCGCGCACGCCGTCTATCAGCCGAACAAGGTCGTGCTCGGTGTTGCCGGGCCGGTGGAGGAATTCGCCAAGACGCTGCCGGAGGAAAAAGTGTCGGCCGTCTACCTCTGCACCGGTTCCGCCTGCCAGCCGCCCACCAGCAGCGCGCTCAAGCTGCAAGAGATGATGGCCTCGAAAACGCTGCCGTAACCGGCGGCGCCTGGCCAAGCGACCCATCCCATGCACTGCATCGTCACCGCCGGACCGACCTACGAGCCGATCGACCAGGTTCGCCGGCTGACCAACCACTCTACCGGCCGGCTTGGCACCGGCTTGGCCAAGCGGCTGGCCGACGACGGCCACGAGGTGACCCTGCTGCGCGGCCGTCTGGCCACCCACACCGATCGCCCGAAAGGGATTGAACTTCAGGAGTTTACACCCACATCCGACTTGGCCGAAAAACTAGAGCGCTTGGCCAAGGCCGACGCAATATTTCACGCCGCCGCCGTCTGCGACATCGCCGCTGCACAGGCTTTTCGTGAGGCCGACGACGGGCAACTCGAGCCGCTGCAACAGGACAAACTGGGTACACGCGACGGTGAACTGCAGCTCAAACTCAAGCCGACACCAAAGCTCATCGCCCGCTTGCGCGACTGGTTTCCATCGGCGCTCCTCGTGGGGTGGAAGTACGACGTCGATGGCGACCGCGACGCGGCGCTTGGCCAAGGTCGAATGCAGATTACGGATAACCGGACCAACGGCTGCGTTGTCAACGGCCCGGCCTACGGCGACGGCTTCGGCTGGCTGCCGGCCGAAGGCCAAGCGGAACACCTGCCCGGCCAAGCAGCACTTCTAGACAAGCTGGCCGCCTTGGCCAATTAACGCGGCAATGTTTCCTGCATCTCCTCCAGTATCCGGCTGAACTCACCGCTGCTGAAAAACCAAATTAGGCTGATCAGCCCTAGCACAAAACTCAGGAGGCACATCAACTTCGCCCTAGACGCAGCGACCGCCGCGCCATCGATGTCACCCTGTTGCACTTTGGCATTGGCCTGGACGGCAAATAGGACTCCGGCGATGCCAAACGGCAGACAGCAAAATAGGGTGCAGAGAATCGCCGGGACGAGGTAGTTGATTTGAAGCGTCCCCGTTGGCCGAGCGGTTGCCAACTTGGGTAGAGCGCCCTCAACATCAGGCAGATCCCGAAGCTTGATCCACTGGTTCCCGTCCCCCTCACAAACCAGCGTGTCGGCGTCGGCTCGGCCCGCGGCGATCCAGTCACGAAGTTCATCAATCG